>JAAYBG010000017.1 GCA_012718985.1 Acholeplasmataceae bacterium | reverse complement strand
TAAAACAAAAGGCCATTGGATTTCCCAATAGCCTTGCTTTTATTTCTAAACGAATTCGATAAGTGCCATAGGCGCAGAATCTCCGCGTCTAGGACCTGTTTTTAATACTCTTGTATAGCCACCTTTTCTGTCTTGATATTTTGGCGCAATTTCTGAAAATAGCTTTTGGATAGCAAATTCTTTTTCATTAGCCATTTCAAATCTAACCAATTCAGCAGCTTGGCATCTGGCAGCTAAAGTTCCTTTTTTACCAAGAGTTACCATTCTATCGGCTAATCTTTGTAGTTCTTTAGCTTTTTGAAGAGTTGTTTCAATACGTTCATTAATAATTAAATCGGTAACTAAATCTCTTAATAACGCTTTGCGTTGAGCTGAGTTACGACCTAATTTTCGATAACCTAATGACATTATTTTAGTCCTCCCTTTGGTTTTTTTGACTAGAAAAGATCATCATCAGATGAATCATCATCTTCTTTTTCAATATCTTCGTTGTCTTGATAACTAGTATCTGTATCGTATGTACGGCGTAAGTCTAAACCAATTTCACGAAGTTTTTGTACTACTTCTTTTAATGATTTACGGCCTAGATTTCTTACTCTCATCATTTCTTCCTCATTCTTTTGAGTAAGGTCGCCTACGGTATTAATACCAGCACGTTTTAAACAATTATAAGAACGAACAGACAAATCAAGCTCTTCAATTTTCTTTTCAAATTTCTTATTTGAAACCTTTTCTTCTCGTTCATACATATATTGTTCTTGTATTACTATTTCATTTAAATGGGATATAACTTCGAAGTGTTCTTGCAAGAATTTTGCAGCAAGTGAAATTGCATCCGCTGGTTTGATAGATTTGTTTGTCCAAACTTCCATTGTCAGTTTATCGAAATCAACATCCTCATCAACCCTTGTTTTATCAGCAGTGTATTTTACTTTTGTAACTGGAGTATAAATAGCATCGATTGCTATTCTTGTAGCAATTAAATTTCCGCTTTTATCCTTACAGAAAACTTTGTTTTCTTCAGCACTAACGTAACCAATTCCTCTTCTAGCATAGAAACGAGCCTTGAATTTTCCGCCTTTTTCTAATGTTGCAATTTCTTGTTCTGGATTAACAATTTTTATTTCGCTACTATGTTCTAAATCGCCCGCCACAATAACCCCTTCGCCTTCTACATCAATAGTTAGTTCATAAACATCTTGAGCATCTTGTGGCATCGCTTTAAATAATTTATCTTCATCTATCGAAAGGATAATGCTTTTTAAATTAAGAATGATTTCTGTTACATCTTCTAATACTCCGTTTAGGGCCATGAATTCATGGGCAACCCCTTCAACATCCATAGCAACAATTGCCACTCCTGGCATAGACGATAGCAATACACGACGAAGTGCATTGCCTAAAGTAATCCCATATCCCCTCTCTAATGGAGAAATGATGAATTTACCGTAATTTTCTAAATCACTTGATTCAACAGTAATTTGAGGTTTAATAAATTCGAATTTTCTCATTCGGTCCTCCTTTTATTTTTTTTAGTAGTATATCTCTATCCTCTAGGTTGTTTTGGAGGACGACAACCATTATGTGGAATTGGAGTAACATCTTTAATTGATGTAATTTCAAGACCAGCAACTTGTAATGATCTAATAGCCGCCTCACGTCCTGGACCCGGGCCTTTAACAGAAACTTCAACTTTGATCATACCACTATCCAAAGCTGCTTTAGCACAAGCTTCAGATGCTTGAGATGCTGCGAAAGGAGTTGATTTTTTACTACCCTTAAATCCTAGTGCACCAGCACTACTCCAAGCGATTGCATTTCCTACAGTATCAGTTATTGTAACAATTGTGTTGTTGAAGGTAGAATGAATATGTGCTACCCCATTAGGAATATTCTTTTTAACTTTACGTTTACGAATTTTACGAGCCATTATTCAATTCCTCCTATTTCTTCTTATTTGCCACAGTCTTAACTTTACCTTTTCGAGTACGAGCATTACATCTAGTATTTTGTCCTCTTACCGGTAATCCTTTACGATGACGGATTCCTCTGTAGCATCCAATTTCCATCAATCTCTTAATATTCATAGCAACTTCACGGCGTAAGTCACCTTCTACTTTTAGAGCAGCTACTTCTCGTCTAATTGTCGCTAGTTCTTCTTCACTTAAATCTTTAACGCGTTTATTTTCATCAACGCCTGCTTTTTTTAATATTTCAATTGCTGTTGGTTTTCCTATTCCATAGATATATGTCAGTGAAATAACCACCCGTTTATCACGTGGAATATCAACACCAGAAATACGTGCCATATATTTGCACCTCCTAATTATCCTTGTTTTTGCTTGTGCTTTGGATTTTTACAAATAACCATAACTTTGCCGTTACGTTTTATTACTTTACATTGATCACATATTGGTTTTACTGATGGTCTAACCTTCATTTTAAATTCCTCCTTAAATAGTTTCATAAGAAACTGGGTTTGAATTGCTTGTATTACTTATTTGTGTCGATAAGTAATGCGTCCACGTGTTAAATCATAGGGTGATAATTCAACAGTTACTCTATCACCTGGTAAAATGAATATGAAATTCATACGGATTTTACCAGAAACGTGGGCTATAATCTGATGTCCATTATCTAATTTAACTTTAAAAATTGAATTAGGTAGGGACTCAATAACTGTTCCTTTTAATTCTATCACATCATTCTTTGACATTGGCAAAGCCTCCTTCAATCGTTAATATCTCATAACCTTGCTCTGTTATAACAATGGTATGTTCGAAATGAGCACTATCGCTACCATCTATGGTTACAGTTGTCCAGCCATCGCTTAATACTTTAACATCTGCGCGGCCAGCATTTACCATTGGTTCAATAGCAAGGGTCATTCCGACTCTTAATACAGGACCATGACCAGCAGGTCCATAATTAGGTATCATTGGATCTTCATGCAAATCACGACCAACACCATGTCCAGTAAATTCTTTCACAACAGTATACCCATTGCTTATAACATACTCTTCGATTGCATGAGAAATATCGGATAAACGGTTTAAGGGTTTGGCTAATTCTAACCCTTTATACAAAGATTCTTCTGTGATCTTTAAGAGTCTTTGTCGGGCTTCACTGATTTCGCCAACACCATGAGTGATAGCACTATCGCCATGATAGCCTTTATAATTAGCTCCAATATCAATGGCAATAATATCACCTTTTTTTAATTTTATTTTTTTACTAGGGATACCGTGGATGACAACGTTATTGATTGAAGCGCAAATAGAGCCGGGAAAGCCACCATATCCTTTAAAGGATGGAATTGCTCCTGCCTCTCTAATTACCTCTTCAGCAATCTTATCTAGTTGATGGGTTGAAACACCAGGAGCGATAGCTTCCTTAACAGCTCTATGAGCTTTCGCTACAATCCTTCCTGCTTCTTTCATCAACTCTATTTCTCGATTACTTTTAAGTAAAATCATTCATTGCCTCCAAGAAGGTGTTTAACCTTCATAAATATCTCTTCAATATTTTCACGACCGCTAATAGTTTTAATTAAACCTTGTTTAGCGTAATAATCTAAAACAGGTTTAGTTAACTGGTGATACACACGTAACCTGTTTTTGATAGTTTCTTCTGTATCATCTGCTCTTTGAATTAATTTTCCCCCACAAACATCACAAATTCCTTCAACTTTAGGTTTTTTGTTCGTTATGTGGTAGTTTTCTTTACAAACCGAGCAAGTACGACGACCTACAATCCTATCAATCAAAATCTTATCATCAATGTCTACATTTAAAACAGCATCTAATTTAATTTCAAGCTTCTCTAACATTTCATCTAGAGCTTGAGCTTGGGCTATTGTTCGAGGAAAGCCATCTAAAAGAAAACCTTTTTTACAATCATCTTTTAGAAGTCTTTCTCTCATCAATTCAATAGTCACACTATCGGGCACTAAATCACCTTTATCGATATATTTTTTCGCCTCTAAACCGATTTCTGTTTGTTGTGAGATTGCTTCTCGAAACATTTCACCAGTAGATATATGAGGTATCGCAAAATATTCTTTAATCAAAGCTGCTTGGGTTCCTTTTCCAGCCCCTGGAGCACCAATTATTAGTAAACGCATGTTCTTTCCTCTAGTCAATGAAGCCTCGATATTGCTTTTCTTGACTCTGAGTCTTTAATTGATTCACCGTTTCAATCGCAACACCAACAACGATAATTAAACTTGTTCCTCCAACTTGAACTGAAGAAGGCAATTTAAATATCTTTGACATAATAATTGGAATTGAAGCTACGATGGATAGGTATGTTGCACCGACCATAGTTATTTTAAACAATACTCTTGAGAAATAAGCCGCTGTTTCATCACCGGGTCTAATACCTGGAATATATGCATTTTGTTTTTGTAAATTTTCTGCCATCTTCTCTGGACTCATTTGCAAGAATGCATAGAAGAATGAGAAAACAAAAATTAATACAATATATAAGACAAATCCAATTGGTTCACTTGAACTAAAAATGTTTGTAAGCCATGTTTTTGCTGTTGCATTTGTTAGGAAGTTAGAGATTGTTGTTGGCAAACTCATTAATGTTGAAGCAAAAATAACTGGGATAACACTTGCTGAATTCAACTTAATTGGAATGTTAGAATCACTTTTACCTCTAAAAGAAGCAGTTGCTGGTCGATTCGCATATTGAATAGGAATCTTTCTTTGTGCTGCTTCAATAAAGATAACTCCGACAATGATTAAAATCATTAACAAAATTACTCCAAAGAAAATGAAAATATTCCCAATTTTTTCTCCACCAGAAATGATATACTTTTGAATTAAATCATTAATCATATCAGGAAAACTAGCAATAATACCAGCAACGATAATCATTGATGTACCATTTCCAATTCCTTTTTGGGTAATCCTTTCAGCAATCCATAACACAAACGCTGTTCCAGCTGTCATTACCAACGATAAATAGATATAGGTCATTGGTGTGATAGGTGTTCCTGGTCCAAATAAAGCATTATTATAAGTTACAGAAATACCAATAGTTAAGGTCAATGCTTGAACAAAAGCTAATCCAAGCGCAAGATACCTTGTCAATTGATTTAATTTTTCTTTTCCTACTTGTCCTTCTTCAGACCACTCTTTTAATACAGGAACAATATCCATCTGCAACAATTGAATAACAATTGAAGCGGTGATATAAGGGCTGATACCCAAAGCAACAATGGAGAAGTTCGACAATGCTCCACCGCTAAACACATCCAAGAAACCAAACATTGATTCTCCAGAAGAGAACAATTTTTTTACATATTCGATTTTAACAAATGGTATTTGGATAAAATATCCAAAACGATAAATAAATAGAAATAGTGCAGTAAATAATAAGCTAATCCATATTTTTTTATTTTTAATTGCCATATTAGATTACCTCTATTTTCCCACCAGCTTCAACAATTTCCTTTTCTGCTGATTTAGAAAATTTATGAGCACAAACTATTAGTTTCTTTTCTAATTTACCATTTCCTAAAACCTTAATATTTTTAACATTTTTACTAACTAGTCCAACTTTAACTAGTAATTCAGGAGTAACTTTACTTCCTTCTTTGAAACGATCACAGTTAAGATCTGCTAGGTTAACAACAGCATATTCTTTTCTGTTCACATTTGTGAATCCTCGTTTCGGCAATCTCTTGAATAATGGTGTTTGTCCACCTTCAAATGCTGGGCGAACTCCGCCACCACTACGAGAATTTTGTCCTTTATGTCCGCGACCACTTGTTTTACCATGACCGCTACTTGTTCCACGACCAACACGTTTTTTATTCTGTCTTGCGCCATCTACAGGCTTTAAATCATGTAATTCCATGTGCGCCTCCTAACCTTCTAACACTTCTAATAAATGACTAACAGTTGCAATCATTCCGCGAACTGCTTCATTATCTGGTTTAGTAACAACTTGATTAATCTTCGTTAACCCCAACGCTTTTAACGTCTTTGTTTGATTGGGTTTACGACCGATTGAACTCTTCACTAATTTGATAGTAATCTTCTTTTCTGCCATGTGTTTCTACCCCAAAATTTCCTCAGGCTTTTTCCCTCTAATTTCAGCAACTTCTTCAACTGTTCTTAGAGATTTTAATCCTTGCATAGTTGCTCTTACTATGTTAATAGGAGTGCTTGAGCCTATTGATTTTGATAAAATATCCGTAATTCCTGCTAATTCAACTACCGCACGCACAGGTCCACCAGCGATAACACCGGTTCCATCAGGTGCAGGTTTTAAGAAAACACGACCAGCTCCATAAACACCTGTAACAGCGTGAGGAATTGTAGTGTTAACAATCGGAACATTAATTAAATTCCTTTTTGCATCTTCAACTGCTTTTTTAATTGCATCAGGAATTTCGATAGCTTTTCCTGTACCTAAGCCAACTCGGCCTTTATAGTCACCAACAACCACTAATGCGCTAAAACGATATCTTCTACCACCCTTAACAACCTTAGTGACATGATTAATACTAACTACTCGTTCTTCGAATTCTTTAACGACTTCTTCAACAACTTTTCTACTTCTTTTGTTTTCTTTTTCTTGTCTCATCGTTAACCTCCTAGAACTTTAATCCTGCTTCTCTAGCAGCTTCCGCTAATGCTTTTACTCTTCCGTGATATAAGTATCCACCACGATCGAATACAACATTCTCAATTTTCTTATCTAACGCTCTTTTGGCAATTAAAGCACCTACTTGTGCTGCCGCTGCTTTATTTGAGCCTTTTTCTAACTTTAATTCTTTATCTATGCTAGAAGCACTAACTAAAGTTACCCCTTCTACATCATCGATTACTTGAGCATAAATATGTGCATTTGATCTGAACACATTTAAACGAGGTAAGGTAGATGTTCCACTAATATTTTTGCGAATTCTTAAATGACGAATATTACGTGTTTTATTACGCGATTTTCTTGTGATCACTACTCATACACTCCTTTCTATTTAGCTTTCTTTCCTTCTTTACGACGAATAATTTCGCCTTTATAACGAATACCTTTTCCAAGATAAGGTTCCGGTTTTCTTTTCGCTCTAACTTCAGCAGCAAATTGGCCAACGGCTTGTTTATCTACGCCTTTGATTACTAATTCATTGGGATTAAGAACTTCTACCGTCAATCCTTCTGGAATAGGGAATTCTAGTAAATGTGAATAACCTGCAGCAATCACTAAAACTTTTCCTTTCAAAGAAACACGATATCCTGTTCCTTCAATTTCAAGCCCCTTAGAAAAACCATTAGTAACTCCTTCTACCATATTGTGTAAAAGTGCTCTTGTTGTTCCGTGAAGAGTTCTTAGTTCTTGCGTATCACTAGGCCTAGTAATTTTAACATCTCTATCTTCAACCTTGATTGTCATTTGAGGACATAATTGTTGACTTATTTCGCCTTTTGGACCTTTTACTACTACAAAATTTCCTGGTTGTACGTCTACTGATATGCCATCAGTTAATTTTATAATTTTATTTCCAACTCTAGACATAACAAAACCTCCTACCAAACATAAGCTACAACTTCGCCGCCAAAATTCTTTTGACGTGCTTCTTTATCAGTCATAACTCCATTTGATGTCGATACGATAGCAATTCCTAAGCCATTTAAAACTTTAGGCATTTCACTAGCCTTTGCATAAACTCTTAAACCAGGTTTTGATATGCGGGTTAAGCCTTTTATTACTCTTTCTTTTTTATCCGTATACTTAAGCGTTACTTTTAAAGTTTTAAAAGTAGTTCCCTTTTCTTCTTTAGAAAGCAGTTCTACATCTTTAATGTAACCTTCATTCTTGATAACACTTAAAATTTCTTGTTTTAATTTTGATGCTGGCATCTCTACATATTCATGCTTCATTTGATTAGCATTACGAATACGTGTAAGCATATCAGCAATTGGATCTGTCATTACCATTGATAGTCTCCTTTCTACCAGCTAGATTTCGTTACGCCAGGGATTTGTCCCTTATTAGCTAACTCTCTAAAGCAGATACGGCATAATTTGAATTTACGATATACTGAATGTGGTCTTCCACAACGTTCACATCGTGTATATTCTCTAGTTTTGAACTTTTGTGTTCTTTTATTTCTAATTTTTAATGATGTTTTTGCCATAGTTCTACTCCTTCACTATTTCCTAAAAGGCATTCCCAATAGGTTTAATAATTCACGGCCTTCTTCATCAGTTTTTGCTGTTGTAACAATAACGATATCCATACCACGAATTTTCAAAACTTTGTCATAATTAATTTCTGGAAAAATCAATTGTTCTTTAATTCCTATTGTATAATTGCCTCGGCCATCGAAAGAATCTTTACTTAAACCTCTAAAATCTCTTACTCGAGGAAGAGCTACTGTAACTAATTTATCAAAAAAATCGTACATTCTTTCTCCCCTAAGTGTTGCTTTACAACCGATTGATACACCTTCACGCAATTTGAAAGCGGCAATAGATTTTTTAGCTTTTGTAATGATTGGCTTTTGACCAGTTATTTGTGTTAATTCTTCAACTGCAGCATCTAATACTTTCGCATTTTGAATTGCATCACCAACACCCATATTAACTATGATTTTTTCTAATTTAGGAGCCTGCATAGGAGAAGTATAAGAGAACTTTTTAATCAAAGCATCTTTTACGGTTTCATTGTATTTTACTTTTACTCGATTCATCTTTTTCCTCCTTACTTATCTAGCAAGTTTCCAGATTTTTTAGCGAAACGAACTCTTTTGCCATTTTCTTCTTTATAGCCAACCCTAGTTGCTTGAGCAGCTTTTACATCGTAAACCATAACATTTGAAATGGCAATTGGAGCTTCTTTCTTAATAATTCCACCATCTGGATATGCATTTGATGGTCTAGTATGTCGTGAAACGATATTAACGCCTTCAACTACAACGCGATTTTCGCTTACTAATACCTTCAAAACCTTTCCAATTTTTCCTTTATTATCGCCGCTAATTACCTTAACGGTATCACCCTTTTTAACAAACATATTTTCCTCCTTATAAAACCTCAGGAGCTAAGGAAATTATTTTCATAAAGTCCTTATCACGTAATTCACGAGCAACTGGCCCAAAAATACGTGTTCCTCTAGGAGTATTATCTTCACGAATAATAACAGCGGCATTATCATCAAATTTAACATAACTTCCATCAATTCTTCTTAAAGCACTTTTTGTCCTTACAATTACTGCTTTGATAATCTCGCCTTTTTTTACTGTTCCACCTGGAGTTGCACTCTTAACAGTGGCAACAATAATATCACCAACACCAGCATAACGGCGTCTTGTTCCTCCTAAAACTTTAATTGTTTGGATTTCTTTGGCGCCTGAGTTATCGGCTACTTTTAATCTCGATTCTTGTTGTATCATTATTTTCGCCTCCTATAGTTGGACAGCGCGTTCAACTATTGCAACTAAGCGGAATTTTTTAGTCTTTGATAATGGTCTTGTTTCCATAATCGTAACTATATCACCCATCTTAGCATCATTAGTTTCATCATGAGCTGTAAATTTTTTACTATGTTCAACACGCTTTCCGTATAGAGGATGCTTGCGGTATGTAGTAATTAAAACTTTAATAGTTTTGTTTTCTTTTGTTGATACAACTTTACCAGTGTATTCTTTTCTACTATTTCTTTCCATAGTTCTCCTCCTTACTTAGCTCCGTTTACCCGTTCAGTTAGGATAGTTTTCATACGAGCAATTTGCTTTTTTGTCTTGCCAATTTGTGCTGTATTTTCTAACTTACCAACCGCTGCTTGGAAGCGTAAATTAAATAATTCTTGTTTCATTTCTTTTATTTTTTCTTCAATAGTGGCATCATCAAGTTTGCGTAGTTTATCTACTTCTGACTCTCTAACAACTGGTGCAACAACTTTTTGTTTTTTCTTAGCCATTATTTTCACCACTTTCTTTCTTAACTACTTTTGTTGTAATAGGTAATTTGTGAGAAGCTAATCTCAACGCTTCACGTGCGATTTCTTCACTAACTCCGCCTACTTCAAACATGATGGTTCCTTTTTTAACCACTGCTACATAACTATCAGGAGCCCCTTTACCACCACCCATACGAACTTCTAGAGGTTTGTGGGTTTGTGCCATATGAGGGAATATTCTAATCCAAACAGAACCTTCACGTTTCATAAAACGAGTCATAGCGATACGTGCTGCTTCAATTTGTTGTGATGTAACCCAAGTTCCCATTTGAGCTTGTAATCCATATTCGCCAAAATTAATTTCTTTTGCACCTTTCGCCTTACCCTCGTAACTTACACGATGAGGACGACGATACTTCGTTCTTTTAGGCATCAACATAATTAATTTGCCTCCTTTTTAGTTTTCTTGTCTGGTAAAACTTCTCCTTTACAAATCCAAACTTTAACACCTAATTTTCCATATGTAGTGTTTGCTTCCGCAATTGCATAGTCAATGTCAGCTCTCAATGTATGTAGAGGAACAGTTCCTTCGCTATAACCTTCGCGACGAGCCATTTCAGCACCACCCAAACGTCCTGAAATTGATGTCCTGATACCTTTGGCACCAGCCTTCATGCTTCTTTGGATAGCCATTTTTTGAACACGTCTAAAAGATGCTCTGTTCTCTAATTGTTCTGCCATATTTCTTGCAACTAATATTGCATCCAAGTCTGGGTTTTTAATCTCAACAACACTTAAAAATATTGTCTTACCAGTCATTTTTTGTAATTTTTCAACGATTTGAGCCTTAACAGCTCCATCACGACCAATAACTACACCAGGTTTTGCAGTGTGAATAGTCAACATAATCTTGGTCTTTGTACGTTCGATTTCAATCTTCGATACATATGCTTTCTTATAAAATTCTTGAATTATTTCACGAATTTTTAAATCTTCATGTAACAATGTTGGAACTTCTAATTTATTTGCATACCATTTAGATTCCCAGTCACGAATAATACCGACCCTTAATCCTATCGGATTAACCTTTTGTCCCATGTGTTCCTCCTACTCTCTTTCCGCAACAACGATAGTAATATTACTAGTTCTTTTCAATAAAGCACTACCGCTACCCTTTGCTCGTGTAATCATACGTTTAATAGTGATTCCATCATTCACGTATCCTTCTTTTATAAAAAGTTTCTTTTGATCCATTTTTTGATTATTAACAGCATTTGCAGTTGCTGATTTCAATACTTTCTCGATAGCTACTGTTGCACCTTTTGGTGTTAATTTTAAGATGGCAACAGCTTCGCTGACATCTTTTCCTCTAATTAAATCCATCACTAAACGGGCTTTACGAGGAGTAACACGAACGGTTTTCGCAATAGCCTTAGCTTCTAATTTTACTACTTCTTCCATATGCTATCCTCCTACTTGCCTCCTGTAGTTTTCTTATCTTTACCATGTCCACGATAAGTTCTTGTTGGTGCAAATTCACCAAATTTATGTCCTACCATATCTTCAGTAACATAGACTGGAATATGGCTTTTACCATTATAAACAGCAATTGTACGACCTATGAAGTCAGGAAAAATTGTTGAACGACGTGACCATGTTTGAATAACTTTTTTCGACCCTTCTTTTTGTTCAACAACTTTCTTCATTAAATGTTGATCGCAAAAAGGTCCTTTTTTAAGTGAGCGTGCCATTATTATTTCTCCTTTCTAACCGTTGCGGCGACGTACAATTAAGTCGCTAGATTTTTTCTTTGTATTACGAGTCTTAAGACCAAGAGTAATTTTACCCCAAGGAGTAAGTGGAGCTTTACGTCCAATTGGCGTACGACCTTCACCACCACCATGAGGATGGTCATTAGGATTCATTGCTGAACCTCTAACTGTTGGTCTAACTCCTAAATAACGTGTTCTCCCTGCTTTTCCTATGGTAACATTCATATGATCAGCATTTCCAACTTCACCGATGGTAGCGCGACACACCGATAATATTTTTCTTACTTCCCCGCTAGTTAATCTAACTAGGATATACTTGTCTTCACGACCTAAAATTTGAGCGCTTGACCCTGCTGAACGAACTAATTGTCCGCCCTTACCAGGATGTAATTCAATATTATGAACGACTGTACCTACTGGTATTTTACCTAAAGGCATCGCATTACCAACAATAATATCTGCATTTTCACCCGATAAAATCTTTTGTCCTATCGTTAATCCCTTAGGAGCAATAATATATCGTTTCTCACCATCAACATAGTTGATTAAAGCAATGTTCGCTGATCTGTTTGGATCATACTCAATTGTTGCAACTGTACCAACGATATCATCTTTATTTCTCTTAAAATCGATAATACGATATTTTCGTTTATGTCCGCCACCTTGATGACGCACAGTTATTTTACCCATATTATTACGTCCACCACTCTTCTTTAGCGGTGCTAATAAACTTTTTTCAGGAGTAGACGTTGTAATTTCATCAAATACCAACACTGACATGCCACGACGACCGTTAGTGGTTGGATTATATTTTTTAATCGCCATTATTTGCTTCCTCCTATATTAAACTTCGAATACGTCTAATGTTTGACCTTCTGCTAATGTTACGATTGCTTTACGCACTGCAGGGCGGAAACCTTCATATTTTCCTACACGACGTTCTTTTTTTCTAACGTTAATCATATTAACCTGAATAACATTCACTTTAAATATTTCTTCAACTGCTTTTTTTACTTCTATTTTGTTCACTCCTTGCATTACTTCAAAAGTGTACTTTCTTGTTTCAACAAGCTTTGTAGATTTTTCAGTAATCAATGGTCTAACAATAATATCATAAGGATTTTTCATTATTTTAGATCCTCCTCATATTTTTTAGCTGCACTTTGAGTCATGATGTACATATTAGCACTAATTAAGTCATAAACACTTAAATGTGCTTTTGTTTGCACATATACACCAGGAATGTTTCTACCAGCAGTAAACAAATTGTAATTATCTTCATTAGTAATCACTAATACTTTTCCTTCAGCTTTCAAATTCGATAAAATAGAAACTAAAGTTTTTGTTTTGAAATCTTCTAAAGCGAATTGATCAACAACAACAATTTTATTATTCTTTAAACGATCAGATAATAAAGATTTAACAGCAACTTTAACTACTTTTTTATTTACTTTCACGCTATAACTTCTTGGTTTTGGACCAAAAACAATTCCACCACCACGCCATTGAGGAGCTCTAATAGATCCTTGTCGTGCGCGTCCTGTACCTTTTTGTCGCCAAGGTTTCCTTCCACCACCTCTAACTTCACTACGTTCTTTAGTTTGGTGTGTTCCTTGACGCATAGCGGCTCTTTCAGCGTTTACCACATCATAAACAACTTGCATATTTGGTTCATATGAAAATACTTCTTTACTTAATCTTAATTTACCAACTTCTGCACCTGATTGGTTTAATACAACTACACTAGGCATCTTTATTTCTCCTTTCTTAAGCTAATGCTTCTGGGTTAATGGCAGCAGATGATTTCTTAACTGCATTCGTTACGATAACAAATGAGTTTTTTGCTCCTGGGACATTACCTTTAATTAGCATTACATTTTTTTCTAAATCAATCTTAATAACTTCTAGATTTTGAACAGTGACTTGTTCTCCACCCATTCTACCCGCTAATTTTCTTCCTTTTCTAATTATAGAGATACCAATAGCTCCCATTGAACCTGTTCCACGATGGTAACCAGATCCATGAGCAGCCGGACCTCGATGGAAATTCCAGCGCTTGATAACACCTTGATAACCTTTACCTTTACTTGTCCCGGTTACATCAACAATGTCACCTTCTGCAAATATATTTGCTTTTACCTCTTGACCTACTTCAAAGACAGCCATTTCTTCCCCAGCGATTTCTTTGATGAAGCGCTTAGGGTTGGTTTGTGCCTTTGCAGCATGTCCTTTTTCAGGATTGTTAACACGATTTTTTTTCTTGTCAGCAAATCCCAATTGCACAGCTTGATACCCATCAGTATCCGCTGTCTTTTTTTGCAACACAATGTTGCCAGCAACTTCAATAACAGTTACTGGAACAAGTTCACCTTGTGCTGAAAAAACTTGTGTCATACCAATTTTTTTACCTAAGATTCCTTTGGCCATGAGTTTTTCCTCCTTTACTCATTATTTTAAAACAATGTCAACACCAGCAGGTATTTCTAAATGAATTAATGCATCCATCGTTTTTGGTGTTGTTTCCACAATGTCAATTAGACGTTTGTGTGTTCTTCTTTCGAATTGTTCACGACTATCTTTGTATTTGTGTGGTGAACGAATTACTGTGAAGACTTCTTTTTCTGTTGGAAGGGGAATAGGTCCTGATACAATAGCACCAGTCTTTTTTGCCGCCTCAACAATTTTCTTTGCAGACTCATCAATAAGTCTGTGATCATAAGAAATTAACTTAATTCTTAATGCTGCTTTTGCCATGTTTTTTTCTCCTTTTGCATCCATTTTAAATGTAGCTTCGACTCCACGCGAATTCCCCAACAACAAGGACCTTGACAACGCCCCCTTGTGTATCAGCAACCTCGCATATCCATGCCTCTTTCTAACCTTATGTATTATACATGAAGTTATTTATAAAGTCAACTTTTTTATTTCTTTTTTTTCTTCAACAATGCGCATAAAAAAACCCAGCTTATTAACTGGGTTTGCTTTCTACTAATTTATAATTTTACATTATCATAAACATCTTGAACATCATCGATTTCATCCATCATTTCTTTAAAACGTTCGTATTTCTTGATGTCATCTTCATCCGTAAGTTCTACATAGATTTGAGGTATCCAAGTTGTCTCATCTTCTTCAAATTCTATATCCTTGAATTTTTCTTGCAAGGCATTTCTTATTTTTGCGTATTCTGTTTGTGGTGCATAAACCGTAACAAATTCCTCATCAGTCTCAACATCACTTACATCACAATCAGCCTCAATTAGTGCATCAAGAACTTCTTCATCTTCATAGCCCTTAAAGGTGAAAATCGCAAGATTGTCAAACATATGTGCTACACAACCAGAAACTCCCAACTTAAATCCACATTTCCCAAATGCTGTTTTTACTGAAGTATATGTTCGATTTACATTATCAGTTAAACAATCAACAATAACCATACAATTATTCGGTCCAAATCCTTCATAACGAATAAAATTATAGGCTTCTCCTGTATTGCCTTTTGCTTTCTCGATTGCCCTTTTAATCACATCAGAGGGTACGTTGTTCTTCTTTGCTCTTTCTATTTCCTTTTTTAGATTAAGGTTTAAATCAGGATCAGGAATACCAGATTTTGCTGCTACATAGACAGCAGTTCCATATTTAGCGTTATTTTTGCTCTTAAACGCAGCCGTTTTCGCCATTGCCGCGGCTCTAACTTCGTGTGCTCTTCCCATAATTCATTCTCCTGTTCTTCTATTACTTTTTAATTATAACACTCTAAAGATAATAATTAAAGGTTTTTCTGGTTTTTATCTTTTTTTAATCTTCTAAATACCTTTGTAAATATCTTGGGTTTATTTTATCTATTTCTAAAAGAATCAAAACATCGATACTTTTGAAAGAATGATCAATATACGCTCCCTCGCCAATTGTTGCCCATAAATTGAGATACCCTTTTATTAACGGTGGCATTTCTTTTTTTGCTAGGAAAGGATCTACTTCAGTTATTGGTAATTGTTGTAAATCACAACGCGAATCTTTTCGAGCAAACGCCCGTTTATCCGGAGGCGACAAGTGATTATAGTATAAACTAGATAAACTATGTTGATATAGTTTAGGATCTGTGCCATGAAATGAAGCTGTACCAAACAAATATTTTATTTTGAATAATAAAGCATAGCGGATAACCGCCTTCCATAGCAGCCCGATAACCAGACCATCACGATACTCTTCCTTCACAACGGCTCGGCCTATTTCTAAGATATCACAATTTTTATTTTTTAAGTTATCGATATTAAACTCTTTCTCTGTAGAGAACATTCCCGCTTTTTGAGCATGTTCTTTTCTAATCAATCGATAAGTACCAACAACTTCATTAGTGTTCATATCAATCGCCACAATATAATCACAAAAATCATCATAATCATCTTTGTCTAATCCCTCTGATTCTTTTTTACTCTTATCATAATCGAGAATTAAACTTTTGTATCTTAAACTATAGATCTGCGTTTTTTCATCTGTTGTTGCGACTTTAATTTTAATGTTGTTAACTATAAATTCTTGTAACTGCATAATCTCCCTCTAAAGAGTTTTATAGAAAATATCTTATCACACCCACTATAAATTTTCAAGCGGATATTCTACTTTCCAAATATTCGTTTTACTCTTTTTAATTTTGTCGGTATATCCAATCCATAAGGACATTTTGCCACACAACGACGACAATTGATGCATTCGCCAGCAAAATGATTCATTTTTTCATAACGATCTTGCGCCCAACTAGCAAGTCCATAACGATCAAAATACCCTTCATACACAAAACAACTAGGAATATCAATTCCTTGTGGACACGGCAAACAATAACCACAACGACGGCAAAAATCATTGTCTAATATTCTTCTAATCTTTTTTATATATTCTTTATCTTCTTCGTTCAATTCTTCTTTTACTACTTTTGAGTTTTCTTTTACCTCATTAATGCTCGCCATACCAGGAATTGCTACACTAATAAAATCATTCTTTATGATGAATTTTAACGCTACTTCTCCGTTATCAATAGCTCCACCAGCTAACGGTTTCATAACAATAACACCAATATCTTTTCTAATCGCACGTTTAAACAAATTTTCAGCTTTAGTTTCAATCACATTATAAGGAACTTGAATCGTATGAAACGGACAAACGTCAATGATACTTTCCAAAAAATCAACATTGTGCGATGTAATTCCAATATAACCTATTTTCCCGCTTGCTTTTGCTTCTAACAAAGCTTTATATGCACCATTTGGGCTCATAACCTCGGCATATTCTTGTTCTGTTTTCACGTTATGTAATTGATAAATATCGATGTAATCTGTTTGCAAAGCTGAAAGGCTTAGTTCGATATCTTTTTTCATCGCCTCATAACTACGCGCCATCGACTTTGTACATAGAATAAACGCTTCTCTTTTTCCTTGTAAAGCATGACCAAAATAGGCTTCAGAACAAGTGTAAGCTCTTGCAGTATCGATAAAATTGATTCCTCGCTCCATACATTCATCGATGATTTTATTTGTTTCTTCTTGTGTTGTTCTCTGAATAGGAATTCCGCCTAAGCCTATTTCCCCAACCATTAATCCGGTTTTCCCTAATTTTCTTTTATTCACACGTTTCACATCCTAACATCCTTTTATGGATAACGCTATAATTGATTTTCCCTTGAATTCTTTGTGAGAGATAAAGTTCAAAACTCTTTACTTCACTATTAATTTCCATATCAATTTCTATCTTTTCTTTTACTTTTCTGACTAAAGTGATATGCGGATAAAAGTTGCGCTTTTCGATATTGTATCCCTGCTTAGCCATTTCAATTGTTATTTTTTCCTGTAATATTTCAAGTTCTTTTGTTTTTATAATTTCTAAAATAATCATATCTTTAAAACACTTCAACTTGCTAATTCGAAAAGAAAATTGGGGATGATTAATTCTATCCATAATGTTTTTAAACATTTTTTCCTCTGTTACTTCACCAATGAACACCAATGTCATATGAATATTATTTACATCGGTATAGTTTCCCGTTATCCCTTGTGATTGTAATTTTTTTATTAATCCTTGAATAACTAGCAAAGCTTTTTTATCTGGTTTAATCCCTATAAAGAGTCTCATGGTTTTAACCTCTCTAACGCTATTAAAAAAGGAGGCATATTGATTTGATTAATAAATTCATATTTGATGATATCGAATTCTTTTTGATCCAACGTTTTAAGATATTCTCCGACTTCTTGTGCTTCAATCTTTCCTTCCCTATGCCCAGGATAAAAAACCAAAACACAAATTCCTCCTACATCGAGTAAACGGATTGCCTTTTTAAGAGCGATCAATGTTGTTTTTGCTGTTGTACAAATTTGTTTAGAACCTTTGGGTAAGTATCCTAAATTGAAAATAACTCCTTTAACTTTTTGAAAAACATATTTATCCACATTCTCGTGTCCTTGGTGAATATAAATCACATTATGAACATCTTTCAGTGTTTGTTTTGCTTGTATTATTGCTTGCTCTTGAATATCAAAAGCATAGACCTTTTCGACCAGTGGAGCAAGAAATAAGGAATCGTATCCGTTTCCTAGCGTCATGTCGATTGCTACATCTGTCTTTTTTAATTTTTCTTTTAATAATTTATGAGCAAATTCTATTATTTTATCCATTATTACTCACCATAAAATCCTTGGGAATGTTTAATTCATAGTAAAACATTTGTTTTGTTTGAGGATGGATAAATTGTAATGCTTGTGAGAAAAGCATCAATTTACCTTGAGTTGAACCGTAAATTTTATCTCCTATAATTGGGTGGTGGAAGTAACTGAAATGCACACGGATTTGATGAGTTCTTCCTGTCATGATTTCTGCTGCGACCAAACTTTTCTGCTTTCCTATTTGTAATGTTTGGTACTTTGTAATTGCTGTTTTTCCCTTAGGGCTTACTCGATAACGATTGTTTACATGGCGATTTCGACCAATATTCAAATCAATTGTTCCCTCAAGCGGATTAAATACTCCTGTTACAACTGCGACATACTTTTTTAATATTTGCTTATTCTCCATTTGAAAACTTAGATAAGCGAGTGCCAAAGGGTTTTTACCAAACAAAACTAATCCTGACGTATCATAATCTAATCGATGAATGCAATATGCTGGCAATAAACTACCCTGTCTTTGTATATAAAAATTAACAGCCGCTGTTAGCGTTTTGGTTTCCCCTCCATCAGCATGGACCAGCATTCCTTCTGGTTTATTTACTAAAAGAATTTCCTCGTCTTCATAAACAACTTCGATGTTTTGATGCCATATAGGTTCAGTTTTATCGATAAGAACTTCAAAATTAATCATCACCTCATCTTGAGGATAGATCTTAGTCGTTTCGTTAACAGCGATTCCGCGAACAGATACCGACTTTGTTACTAATAATTTGTATATTTTCGCTTTTGCCATTTTATACTCTTCAAAAAAATCTTTGATTGTTTGTTCTTTATTATTAACGATTGTTTTTGTCATTGATTAACTCCAAGATTTCTTTTTCTTTTAAAATAATAATGTTACATCCTTTGCTTTTATATAACTAAACTTGTGTTAATTTTGTTTTTAGACAATTTCCTAAACAAATAAAATAATCTACGCTTCGATTAATTGCCCAAGTTAAAAATGTATCTGATATCAGTAGTTTTTCAAGAAAAGCTTTCCTTGTCCTTTACTAATTCAAAATCAATTGCAAGATAATCCATATCGTTTCCTCATCTCTAGGATTATAACACAAATTATCAAAAAATCGAATCTTCCGACTCGACTTTTATTTTAATTTTATTCAACAACGTAGACAACTCCGCGCCAGAAGTTCTCAAAAACATCAAGTGGAAATTCATAATAAACAAATAGTCCTGCACCAAAACGAGAATTAATGTTAGGATCGTTACAAATAACATAGGTTTTTCCATTGATTTCTTTATAGCCACGAACAACAATTAGATGCCCTCCTGTGGTATATAAACCAGTATTTCCTTTAATACTAGCTCCTACTGGACCAACAGTTGCTAAGTGGTATTTCAATTCACTCCAAGAATACATTCTTTGCACATAGGCATTTAGTCCAAAAGCTCCCATAGTAACGGTATTATAAACCCAATTACCATAAGTTGGATTATTGTGACCACGATCGGCAACCAAACCAGCGATATAACGATGTTCATATTGAGCATCCTTATCGGTAAAGTTAAAGCCTTTAAATTTTAGTAACATCGTAGAAGTTGTCGGACTACAAATAGAATTTCCTATTTCAGGCACTTCGTTTTGATTTAATTTTGGTACATCATAATCTACTTGTGCTGGTAAGGCAGCAGTACTAGGAGCATAGGTATAGTTCTCAATATTTAATGTAACCGCAACTAGCGATAACACAGGAGAAGCTACATCAGCAGTGTTCCTTCTTAAAGTGATTTTATATTGAAATGCTTTCCCTTTGTATGGTGAATTCAATAAAATTTCATCCGTATTCATTCTTACGCGAGTATCGGTTTGATTATAATATAAATTATTTCTTCCCAGTCCCCAGACGCCATAGGTAAAGTATTTACTCCAAGCAGTATCTGCTTTCACCCTAATCTCTAATTCACATGTTGAAGTTGTACTCGAGATTGCTGCCCAAGAAGCTACTAATTCAGTATAGCTTTTTGTATTATAAATTAGCGATTGATAATAACCCTCTGTCGCCCCTTCTACCAATACTAATTTGCCATTCTTTACTTCAACATTCACCATGTTCGCTTCAAGATAGCTTTCAGCTCTATCTACTAAAATATGATTGTTTAGTTTTCTTTCTGTCTCTACCATAATTTTTGTTTTCACCTCAAATACTAAATCTAATGTTTCCCCACCTGAAGTAAGAGTTAATGTCATCACAACTGTTTCTTCTTTATTTGTTAGCGTTACTGTACCATCACTGGCGATAACCTGATTATTTGATGATTTCCAAGAACCACTAACACCATAATCGAACTCTGTTGGTAATACCAAATCTCCTTCTACAAAACTAGGAAGGGAAATATTTTCTGCTACCAGTTCCAATTTTGTTTGATTGGGATAAGTTTTTACTAATACAATAAACTCTTTACTATCGATATATTCATCGTGTTCCCCAAAAATGAGTGTCGCTGATAAAGTAACATAGGTGTCAACCGGAACATAAGAATATTTACCGTTTTTATCTAAAATATTTTTATCCGATGTCGCCCAAACAATACGCACACCATTAATCAAAGTAGGTAGAAAAATATCTCCCCCAACTTCTTCTAGAATAGTTAGTTCATTGACTACATTAGTAAATATTTCTTGTCCATAAGACAAAACGATAACACTACCCATCTCTTTGGTCACCGAAACTTCTCCGATACTTCCCGTCACAGCAATATGAACAGTAACATCGGTAAATTCACGAGTTACAATACCCTTGCTTGTTAGAGCAGGATGGTCAGTTTCCCAACCAAGAACAATTTCTTTTTCCAAATAAACAACTTTATCCAGAAAAAGCAAATTTTCTTTTGTTATTTCTGGTAAAACAATAGTGCTCAAATAATCCTCAATAATCTCTTTTATTTCCGCTTCAGTTTCTACCGGTTGATCTGGATTTATCGGTGTTTCTTCAAAATCCTCCTTTTCAGGAAGCGACTCCTCTCCTTCTGGCTTACAAGAAACAAAAAAAAACATTATTAATATCATAAAAATAAACCAATATTTCTTCATAAAAAAACCTCACTATGATTGTATCATTTACCCTAGAAAAAGGCAAAACTTTTATGTTTTTAAATTTTTCTCTAAATTAGGAAACCGAGCTTGAGTAAGCTCGGTTTAGGAAGGGGATGCTGTGAATAAATAAATTTATTCACCGCTTTATGTAGGGGATAAGTGCAATTCTTTCGAATTGCCTTTGCATTATAACAAAAAAACTTTTAAAATGCAAGTCATATTATGTATTATTTTACATTTTATAATGGCAAAAACCATTCTTTTATTGTATAATTTATCTGGTGAATATTATGGACATAAAGAAAATTGACAAAAATATGATTGATGGCGAAAAAAACGATTCTTCTGTAAAATGGTACAATAACTATCGAGAAGATTTCCAAGTTCATGGCTTGTATTGGTTTGATCAAAACCATTCTTTTTGCCGCTTACGTGAGCAAGCGAATATCAGCGATAATGTTAATCATCTTGCTTACCATCCTTCAGGAGCTTTTTTATCCTTCATGACCGATAGTCCCTCTATTTCTCTTTGCGTTAGTTTATCTTCTGCCGCTTATATGTCTCATATGAGCGCTTGTGGTCAATGTGGACTCGATTTATATTTTTGGGATGGAAAGAACTTCGTTTTTCTAGCAACAACAAAGATTAATAAAGCTGAATATGAAATAACCATGATTGACCATCTACCAAAAAAAATGCGTTATTATCGTTTATACTTACCGACTTACACCAAGTTAATCGACATCGCTGTAGGAATTAACAGCCAAGCTCAATTAAAAAAATGGGGATTTTTTTATCCCGAAGCTGTCGTTTGTTATGGAACGTCCATAACACAAGGAGGTTGCGTTACACGACCAGGAATGAGTTATCCTAGCATTTTAGGTAGAAATATCGAATATGAAGTCTATAATCTTGGTTTTTCCGGAAGTGCAAAACTAGAACAAAGCATTGCACAAGAAATTGCTACAATCAAGGAAATGAAATATTTAATTATTGAAGCAGAAGCGAATTGCGAACAAGGTAATCTTTTGGAAAAACGATTACCAGTGTTTATTGATACCGTTAATCAAGCTAATAAGAAAGTAAAGATATATGTAATTTCTCATTATCCTCGACCTGATTCTCTTATCAAAGATGAGGTGAAAAAATTGATGAAATTAAATGCAACCATTCAAAAAAACATTTGTAAGAAGTATCAAAATGTTGAATTTATCGATGGAAAAAAACTATTAAAAAAGTTTGCCTATGAAGAAACAGTTGATGGAGTACACTTAACTGATTTAGGTTTTTATGAAGTCGCTAAATTTTTTTCAAAAAAACTTAAAAAAAAGAACGATTAGTTTGTTTTATAAGTGAGCAAACGGAAAGGTAATTTATGAATGCTCGTGAATTAGATAGTTATATAGATTTATACATCGCAGGACAAGAAGATGCATTTGATGTTATTTATTATGAAACACAAAAAACGGTGTATTTATCAATATATAATATCATAAAGGATAAAAGTCTAATTGAAGACATTATGCAAGATACATATATAAAAGTTATTAATTCGCTGGAATATTATCGTCGTGGAACAAACTTTCACGCTTGGATTGCTACAATCGCCAGAAACCAAGCAATTAATGTTTACAACAAACGCAAAAAAGAACTATTAATTGATCCTATTGATAATATCGCTTTTTTTGAAAGCCCAGTTGAAAAAAATAGTCTGTTAGAAAAAGCATTAGGGATTCTTGATGGTCTTGAAAAAGATATTATTGTCTACCATATTGTTTTGAATTTCAAATTTAAAGATATCGCAGATATTCTTGAAATTCCCTTAAGCACTGTTTTTTATATGTATAAAAAAGCCCTTTCTAAGATTAAAAAAGAGGTGTAACCCTATGAAAATAAAAAAATTCAAACAAGAAGTAAGAACAGAAAATTTTGATATTCCTAATGTATTAGAAAAAATCAAACCTATAGCTTATTCACGGAAATTTCCTCTTGTTGAAACTGTTAAGCCCACTTTTAAATGGAAACCATTTTTTGCTACCTTTGCTACAATAATCTTCGCCTTAGGCATCTTCTTTTCGTTTTCAAGCAACTTAAAAGATGGCGAAATGGAGGCACCAGAAAACGCAGATTTTTCAGGAAATGGACAAAACTATTTCGATAACGACAAGACCCCAACTAACATTGAACCAGAAAATAAAGGTCTAACACGAGAAAATTATTATGAAGAACTATATAATGAAGCTATTAGCGAAAAGAATACAGAGTCAGATATAACTTCTAAGTTTCCTTTAACCGAAGAGCAAAAAGATACCTATGTATCATCTGATGTATATTTTGCTTTATATGATATTGTCATTAATCAAAATACAAAAGAATATAATAGTGCCTATCGGCAATTAACATTATGGGGAGAAAATAATGGTTATGATGAAAAATATTTCATCGAACACGAAAACGAAATCTATTATATATTTGATATGCTAACAGAATAAAACCTCTAGAAAAATCTAGAGGTCTTTTTTTTATTTCGTATAATTCAATTTTGACTCCGCTTGTTCGATACTGATTTCTAAAACCTTAAGGTAGGTCGCTAAATCATAGGTTTGATATCTAAAGGTCAATTCATAATCTAATTGTTCTTTATAAAGAATTCTTGCAACATTATACACCGTTCCTAGTTCAGCTGAAAGTGGTATATATATAGAGGTAATCACTTGTTTTTGTTCATCAGATAAAAGTTCTGTTTCTTCATCTGATAAGTATAGCTGAATCTCATTTAAATTAGGAATTATTCGCTCTTGATTTTCCCCAATTCTATGTAAATCATGACACTTAATATTAACATAAATATAATATCCGTCATCATTTGCAATATATTTTGGTGCTTCAGATGCTCCGTATAATGTTGGCTCTTCTGAAGTTGGATCAACATCCCAAATTTCTTTCGCTGCTTTATCGATTTCAACACCATGAGTTCCAACAGTAAAATCGCCCAAGTCTATACTGTAAAGTTTTAATCCTGCTGTTTTGTACTTTGACATATTGATACCCATGAAAGTAGAGTTTCCTGGGTTTTGATTTTCACCAAGCAAATATGGAGCGATACTATATGCATAAATTAATGAATCAATGTTTTCTTTGTAATTAGCAACATCAATTTCAATAAATTGCATTAGTTCTTTGTAAAATTCTTGTGCTAATGCTTTTTGCTCTGCTGTCCATGTATCTGGATGTGTTCCATTTCCATCAGCTCCGTGGTAAGTAACAATCATTCCCCACGCAGTTACCTTAAAATATTGATTTGCGATTTCCTGCATTTTGTTATTAAAATATTTCCAAAGACTTGAATCCTCAGCAAGACCTGTTACATCGCTAATACTATTAATATAAGTATTCATCAAATCGCGACGTAAATACAATAACGCCAACTCTTTATCTGTTCTAACTCCATACACTTCCCCTATGAAATTTTCCCAGCCATATCCTGATGAATAACCGTACATCGTATAGTCTCCTCGAAGAAAGGTTCCTTTTTCTATCACAACATCATTAACTACTAATTCCCAAGCATTTTCATCTAAGATACGTTCAGCCTCATTCTTGACATCACTACGCAAATCGTAAACATTATTATATTTTGAATCAAACAAAAAATTATGATAATTAATCAATTCAATAGTAACATAAGGACCATATGTATAATCCATATCTAAAAACATTTGTTCTTTTGTATACATGCCTACTGAAGATGAACCATTTTGCTTATCAATGATATCCATTACTGCTACATAGATTTCATGACCAGTCGATACCTCAGTAACTTTCTTTTCAAATATGTTATTGTATTCATATCTGACATTACCATCGTAGATTACCAAATTATTTAACCAACGGATGTGTGCCATTAATTCATTTACTTCATCTTCAGTTAAATCGTTTTTCATCATTTCAGAAATAATGATATTGCTAACTTCTTCATAAGTCTTAGGTTCTTCTTTTTTAATGTTTAAAATTAAATAATTTATTTCTCCTAAAACTTGAATTTTTGGCGTGTACCAATTTGCATTAACTGCATCATTTTCAACAAGCGTTGATAAACTTTTCATGAATGTATATAAATCATTATTAGAGGTTCTGATATTGTTACCTAAATGATATAAAATACTATTTTTATTCTCTGTTATAAAGGTGTATTCACCATTTATAAGGGTGTAATCTGTCCCTTCAGTTATTTTCGCTGCTGTTTGAGCATTTAATTTTTTAACCATTGTTTCATTATACAAGGTTATCATCGTTTGAATAATTTCTGCTGTTGTTGCTTCATTACCTGTTTTGATGTTTATCCATTTATTATAGTCTGCGGGATTATCCACATCTTTCGAATGAATGCTGTAACCCAATTCCCTCAATGTGTTTTCAATCTCAAGATAACTATTGAAAGGAATAATGATTCCCCAGAAATTTGTTAGGTATTTTTCATTATAAAATGTCTTCTTTTCTCCTTCAGTATAAGGATCAGCTTCTCGTAAAATTTGATAGTAATCTGCTACACAACGGCTTTTCGCAAGTTTTAAATGGTAAAATTCTTTTAAATCATCAAATTTTCTAAAGCCATGGGCATACACTTCCTCAAGGTAATCTTTTTGAAGTATTTCCATTATTTGTTCCTGAGTATAACCAGAAGTATTACCACCAAAATAATCCTTAGTCATGTCTTCAATAATTTCTTCATCAGTAACAAAATTCCAATATGGAGTGTCGTCAATTTCTAAATATTCATTTTGTGCTTTTGACATCTTCTTATATAAATCGCGTTTGCTGAAATTTTGCACAATGGTTTTATCTGCCCAATTAACAACAGTACTAAAACCAATTTCGTTTCTTAAATTTAAGTACATTTCATCAACAGTAATATCATAAGAATATTCACCTTGTTTAACAGTAAGGTATGTTTCCTTCCCTTCAACAAGTATTTGCTTAGGGTCATCTTCAACTTCTGGTACTTTCTTACAACCATCACACCCAAAAATACAAGATATTCCCATAATTAAAGCTATCAGTAGTAATGTTTTTTTCATCATTCTTCTCCTTGTTTAGAATATGTAATTATTTTAATCTAATTACATTTTTCTCTTATTCCCTGTAAAACGACAACCATTGACCAAGTATCTTGAGTACAATATGCTATCAATTCTTTTCTTTTTTCTTCGATTTTTTCTTCATCCAGATACTTGAATTGTGAGTATGCTATAATTGCTTGATTACCATTAGTAATAGTTAAATCTTTGTAGGATAAATTAGAAAACAACGGCAACACTTTTTTTATTGAATAACTTCCTTGAAGACCATTGTTATAATAATTTACTCTCTTACTCTCTGCTTCAGTAAAACCTAGACTTTGATATAATTTTCTATTTCCCTTTACGATATCTAACAAATCAAAAACATGATAGTTTATCTTCTCTAGTTCTTCACTATATTCAGGAAAGATTTCACTTAATTCCTTAATCCGTGTGCGCTCATATGTTTTATTATAGACTAGTACGCAACCACCATTCCCTAGGTCGATTAGCCTTATCATTTCTTTAATTAATTTTTCACGACAATCACTGAAATCTTTTGCAAGAAATGAGTAACAATCTTTTGAAAAGTCACATACGCCAGGTTTTCTTTCTATGTGTAAAGAAAACTGAAATAAAGACTGCATATATGGTTTTTCTCCACGGAATCTCGGTAATGGAGCTGGAAATCCTTCAAAATCTAAATGATAAATAGGGTATTTTATTTCATCTATTCCTAGACAAGTTTTTTGTTTATCGAAGTATTCCTTTTGGTGGTCAAAACAATCTCGTTGTATTCGCCTATTATCATCTCTTAACCACTCATAAGGAACATCGCCTAGACTATAATACCCCTTTTCAATCATTTTTTCAAGAGAATATTTATTTTCATCATCATCAACAAATTTTTTGCTTTTTTCTAGGATTTCTAAAATAGAGCCTTTTTCTTTTAGTTTTTTCCAACACACCGGAAAATAATAACACTTATTTGATTTTGTCATTTCACAGCCAGGATATATTTCAAGTGGTTCTAGTTGGTTCTTTTCAATATAATCAACAAGCTCCTCTTTATTTTTTTCAATTTTTGGTAAATATTGTTCTGTTATTTCGGTTAAGTCAACAAAACAAATTAAATTTTGCCCGTTGATTTGACGATAATTCGGTTCATTGTTGATATATTCGCCATCAAAAATATACTGATTATTCAAAATGGCCAAATAATATTTATGCTTTTTGCTTTTGTTATAATTTGCACTATGCTCAATAATATATCTTTCAACAGCGAGATCGAAAACATACTTACCAATATCATGATAACGATTGAACAATTTTTGATAAGTAGCTTGTAATTTCCCGCTTTTTGAAAAATCACTCCTAGTTTTTAATATTCCTTCTTGGTCAATAAACAAACTGGTAAATACTTTTTTTTCTGTATTGCCTAGTTCTCTAAACTTTGCTGTTGTTGTTGCTTTAACTTCTATAACAATTGCCTCTTCTTCAGTTTCAGCATAGCCATCCAAATAACTATAATATTCATGACCCTTTTCATCTGTAAAAGAAAATTGCTTTTGCTGTTTGGTTGATTCTACATAGGTAAATGGCACACCAAATGTTTTGGTTGCTTGCTTCAACGCTTCCTTCTCAACATCTTTATAAAAATCTAACAAAGCTTCTGTCTTTTCATCAATCTCTAATAGTTCTTCTCCCGTTTCAACATCAAACATAGAACTTAGAATATCAATAATATCCTCTTCATCATATCCTTCAATATTGCTTTCTAATTTTTTTAGATTAATTTGATCTAGCGGATAATATCGATGGCATTTGGTATATTTTTTAAATTGTGTTTTGGATATTCTCATATGAAATTCTCCTAATCTATAGATTATTTTACCATTTACGGAACAAAAAAACAAGGATATCCTTTTTCTATTCCAACATTCTACTCTTCTTAACTTAATCCTATCTTAAAAAAGTTAGATGTTTTTCACATCTAACCTATTATAACTTTGTTTTTATGATTTTAAGCAATTCCTCAACAAGTAAAACAAACACGACTAAGACAATTGTCCACGCAAAAACATAATCCATTTCTAAAAAATTTTTTTCCTGAAGCATAACATATCCTATTGTATTATTAGGTTGCGCAATAAATTCTGACATAACCATTACTTTTAATCCTAATCCAATTGTCGCTACTAATGTGCTTAAAATTTGAGGAGTAACGATAGGTAAATAAACCTCTTTTGCCACTCTAAAATTTAGATTGCTCAACATTTTCACTTCATCAATAATACCTTGATCAATATTTTCAAAACTTACTAAAATTCCTTCATACATAATTGGTAAAATTACCAGACTAGTAATGATATAAGGGCTTTTGATATTTCCAAATATCATTAGTAAAATGATAATAACGGCTGCTACTGGAGTTGTTCTCATCAGAGTCATAATTGGTTTTAAAAAATCTTTTACTCTTGTAATTGACCCGGCAAGAATACTACAAAATAGTGCGAGAACAAATGAAATGCTTATAGTCAGAATCAATCTAGAAATCGTATTAAAAATAACAACATAGGTCTGTTTCGTCTGTAATAATGATCCTAAGGCTTGTAAAACCTCTGATATTTTCGGAATCACAATTGAATTATCGACTATTCTTGAGGCAAAAAACCAGACTAATAGGATAAATAAGATTCCTCCAAACAACCAAAAATTAATTTTTGTAATAAATTTCTTCATCCACAACGCTGCCTCCTAGAATCTTATTGTTATATTTATTCAACAAATTACAATAAGCTACAACAATTTCTTTATTCTCTTCCGCAAACAAGAAATTTATATTGCTTCTTGGTATACTTCTTTTTAATACATCAGCACCTGTTTTTTGGAAAAAATCATGGAAGCCAATAATTTTATCTACATAAGCATTAGTCTTATTATTCATTTCATTGATGTTCTTTTCCAATTTTTTCATGAATATCTCAATATCTTTTAAATAAGGAGAGTCAGGATTGATAAATAGCGCCGCTTGAGGAATCTTTTCATGATCTTCTCCCATAACATCTTGCAAATTAAGAATATTGAGTTCTAATCCGTATTTTAATTCTAATGTTGTAATCGTTGGCTCTGCTGATAAAATATATTTAGGCGCTTTCTCACAATTACCATCCCCACAAACAAAGAACGGAACGATATCATTAACTCCTGCTTGATAGGTAATATTTGCTTGATATTTGTTATCCTCTAACGCCGCTTTTAGAATAATATCAGGAGTGTTATTTTGGCCAAACGCCATAATGTCTTGTTGATTAACATCTGCCATACTATTCAAAGCTGTTGTTTTTCTACTAACAAGATAGGTATTTCCAAAGGTAATTATCGCATAGACTTTATAAGATGAAGACTCATTCATAAAAAGCTTCATTCCTAGTGTTAATGGTGCAATTACAATATCATGCGATTTTGAAATCATTGCTGTTGTTAATAAATCTGCTCCACTAACCACTGTATAGTCGACATTCTCTTCTTCTAGTAACCCTCCAACCGCAATTAAAGGCGTTCCACTCGGCAAAATAACTTTTATTTCATTGCTGATTTTAGCACTACAACCTCCTAAAAAAACACTACTCAAAATAACTAATAATAATAATAAAACTTTTCTCATCATTTACACCATTCTTTCTTATCTTTATTGACTTAATTATACTATTATATTATAATTATTTTCGTAACATATGTTACAGAAAGGCGTCTTATGAACATTTACACACATCCATTACTACAAGGACACGTAATTGATTGCGATCCCTATATTACTATTAAGTCATTTAAAAAAGATGAAATCATCCATGATGAGGGTGAAGCATGTCATGAAGTTTCGCTGGTGATTCAAGGTTCTATTTCCATCTATACCTACACTTATTATGAAAATCAATATTCTATTGCTCATATAGAAAAAGATGATTTATTTGGTCATTTTTTAGTTTTTTCTAATCGGCCTGTCTATCTTGGTAATGTAGTAAGTTTAACAAATTCAACTATTATCATAATTAAACGCCATAATCTTTTAAAATTATTCTCAAAAGATCAACAAATTCTTGCTAATTTTTTAAATATTACAGCAAACTCTGTTTTAAAGATTCAAGAACGCATCAAAATTTTATCTCAAAAATCAATTAAAGAATCGATCATGTTTTACTTTGAAACACTTGTAAAGAAGAGTAAAACCAATGTTGTGTATATAAAAAATAAAGAACGTTTAGCGGAATATCTAAATATTCCTCGACCTTCTCTTTCTCGTGCTTTAATTGAATTAAAAGATCTAAAAATGATTGATATTAATGGGAAATACATCACAATAAACAAATAAAAAACCGAGGATTTGTTCTCGGTTTTGTTTTTAGAGCCATTATTGACATTAATGGAACAGACTTAAAATTCCAAAAATCCCAACTGGTTATTTTTTACCTATATGAATACCATTTGTCCATAATCCGTCACCACCATATGCTTTTTCTGGATATAGATCATTAGAAAACTTTATTATATATAGCGACCAAATACCTATATTGTTATTATCGTTCGTATCATCTACATACCAGATTGTTGCAATCCGATATATTTCTTCTGTAGTAGTTATATCTAGTGACATATTAAAATATTTTGCATATATTTTTTTATCTTTGTCTTCCGTTATCCCGATAGAATATTTCTTATATGAAACACTTTCACCTTGATAATAATCTAATAGTCTAATAGTTTGATTTTCAAAATCATTGATGTTGTTTACTATGTTTTTAGCAAAAAGACTTTCTATTTTTGTTAGGTCATTACTATTTAACGCTTCTATTAGTTTAGAATAACATTCATTCGCTATATCATCATTACTTGAAACATCGCAACCACCTAGAAACAAGAAAGCTAAAAACACATTTATAATTAATATGACCTTTTCCGTTTATATTAATCCTAATATATTTTCTTTTAATAAAAAATCAATTATATTAACTTTTTTATATCCATTTTCTAAATGAATATATGGGTCTCTATCCATTGTCAAAACAATTTTCTTATATCCATCAGCTAAATTTTTAAAAGCGTTAAGTTCACGCTCTTTTACATTAGGATCATTTATTGTATAGCTAACTTGAATATAGTAAGTATCCTGATTTTTTTTAGCGATAAAATCAATTTCATTATTATAATTTTTACCAATATCAACAATATAACCTCTTCTTAAAAGTTCTAAATAAACTATGTTTTCTAATGTATGGGTTATTTCTAATTGTCTAAAATTAGTCTTTGCATTTCTCATTCCAATATCTGATACATAATACTTATTTTGAGTTTTTAAATACGCTTTACCCTTAACATCAAACCTGTTTACCTTATAAAACAAATAAGCATTAGTTAAAAACTCTAAATAATTACCGACAGTATCACTAGTTATAGTTTTATAACCATTGCTTTTTAATGTGTTGGCTATTTTATTAGCACTTACATATGAGCCAATATTTGAACATAAAAAATCATATACAGCATTAAAAATATGAGGATTTCTAATATTATGTCTTTCTACTATATCTTTTATAACTACAGTTTCATTAATCATATTTAGATATTCTATTTTTCCATTACTATCATCTTCATTTATTAAATATGGTAATCCTCCATATAAAAGATATTCATTGAAATCATCATAAATATCTCTTTTATAATAATTGTGATATTCAATAAAAGATAATGGATATACTTTTATTTCAATACTTCTTCCTCTTAATTTAGTATTGATATCACTAGAAAGCAGCTTTGAATTAGAACCTGTCAAATAAATATCAACATTAAGATCAACTCTTAACCCATTAACAACATCTTCAAAATCATTAACATGTTGAATTTCATCAATGAACAAATAATATTTTTCATTATTATTGATTTTAGAATTAACATACTCAGATAATTCCGCTGGATTTCTTAAAAATTTCATTTTATCCGATTCAAGATTAATTTTTATAATATTAGACTTTTCAATTCCTAATTTAATTAAATAATCGTAATACAAATTGAAAAGTAAAAAAGATTTGCCTACCCTTCTAATACCAGTAATCACCTTAATCAAATCTTTATCCTTATAAGATATAAGTTTATTTAAATAATAGTCTCTTTTTATCATATATTTACCCCTCAAGTAAATTCTACTCGAAAAACTAAAAAAAATCAAGAGTTTTTCGAGCAGAGCACAAATTAATTAATAAGTGTCATCAATAATTAACTACCCCATTAGAAAAGATATCTTCGTAATTTAACCCAATAGAGTTCAACTCCTATCGTTGAAGCCTAGTTTTACCTTGAAGGGAAAGGATTTTCATTTTCAATTGTGTCTAATGATATGACAATAATATTTTCTTTTTTTACCCCAACAGATAAAAGATAATCATAATATATTTCTTTTAGTAAATAAGATTTCCCACATCTTCCAATGCCTGTAACAATTTTGATTAAAGAAGTGTTTTTTTAGATATTAATTCTGTCAAATATTTATCTCTATTTATTCTCATTTAAACCTCCTGTTGAACTTTTTTGCAATTAATTATATTTTTGTTCAATAGTTTCCGTTTAATCTTTAAGTTATCGGTATTCATTATCTTATCTTCATACTTCATAAACCAATATTTTTTAACACAATCATTCAAAATTTAAAAACAGGCATCTCGATAAAGATGCCTATTTTTTATTCTTGAGAATACTTTTCTCTTTTTACATAGTGTGTATGCAACAATTTATGAGAAACAAGTCCACATGGTTCTTTCAAGAACTCTTCGTATAATTTAATAACTTCTGGGTTCTTATGTGATTCACGAAGTTTCGCTGTATCATCAATTCCATAGATTGCTTTTGCACGTTCTTTACGAACATCAATTCTATCTTGAACTTTCGCACTGATAACCGGTTGTCCGCCACCATTTACACAGCCACCTGTACAACCCATTACTTCAATAAAGGCATATTTCTTTTCTCCTTTATTAATTCTTTCGAACATTTCTGGTACATTAACCGTTCCATGAACAACAGCAAAGTTCAAATCTAGGCCATTGATATTTAATGTAGCTTCTTTTATTCCGTCTTCAGTTCCTCTTACTTCGCTGATTACAAGATTTTTCATATCTTTCTTTTCAAGGAGTTCTTTCACCGTTCTTAAAGCAGCTTCCATAACACCACCGGTTGCACCAAAAATAGCTCCTGCACCTGTATATTTGCCGAATGGACTCTCAATAGCTGCATCAGGAAGATTGTTGAAATCGATGTCTTGACGTTTGATTAATCGAGCTAATTCACGAGTAGTTAATACATAATCTACATCTCTAAGACCATCTACTTCCATTTCTGGACGACGAGCTTCAAATTTCTTCGCAATGCAAGGCATAATAGAAACGACTTTAATTTTGTTCTTATCAACGCCGATTTTATCTGCATAATAATGTTTAATCAACGCACCTTGCATTTGTTGCGGTGATTTACAACTTGATAAATGATCCAAATATTGTGGATAGTATGTTTCGATATATCTAATCCAACCTGGCGAACAAGAAGTAATCAATGGTAATGCCACTTTCTCACCAGCAAGGAATTTATTAAGACGACCGATTAACTCTGTTCCTTCTTCCATAATGGTAACATCGGCAGCAAAGTTAGTATCCGTTACATCATCAAACCCTAATTCTTGAAGAGCTTTGTACATTTTGCCTTCTACATTAGTTCCAATTGGATAACCAAATTCTTCTCCTAAAGCTGCTCTTACAGATGGAGCCGTTTGAGCAATTAAATAATATTCTTTCTTTTCAAGCAAATCAATAACAACGTCAACATCATCTTTTTCTCTAATTGCGCCTACTGGGCATGCTTGGATACACTTACCACAGAAAATACAACCAGAATCTTCCATATTATGGTTTAATGCTGGCCCTACAAATGTTTCAAACCCTCGCTTGTTGAAATCAAGAACCTTTGTACCTGCTAATTTTTCACAAGCAGAAATACATCTACCACAAAGAATACATTTAGAACTATCTAAAACGATAGAATCAGTAATGTTGAAAATTGGTTCTTTTTTAGCAAAAGCATTGTTTTCACCAATCGTATTTGGAATATTATATTTTCTTAACAAATGTAATAATTCACAATTATGTTCTCTTGGACAGCGCCAACATTCAAATCTATGATTTGCAGCGATTAGTTCTAAGTTATTTTTAACTGTTTTCTTAACTCTTTCTGTATTTGTTTTTACCACGATAGAATTAGCTCCTCGAGCTAAACAATCTTTAACCTTAACTGTACAAGAATTCTTTAATGTTCTAATTCCTTCAATTTCAACAACACAAACACGGCAAGCTGATGTTTCATTAATATCTTTTAAGAAGCAAAGACGCGGAATATCAATACCAGCAACATAAGCAGCGTCCATAACAGTGTAATCGCCTGGAACTTCTACAACTTTATTGTTTATTGTTACTTTAATTAGTTCACTCATAATGATTCCCTCCTATGCAGTAATAATAGCGCCTACTGGGCAAGCTACCTTACATGCACCACATTTAATACAAACACTTGTATCAATCTTGTGCATTTCTTTAATATTACCTGTAATTGCTGCAACCGGACATCCGCGTTTACATTTACCACAACCGATACATTTATCTGTAATGTAGTATTTGATTAAGGCTTTACAAACTCCTGCAGGACATTTTTTATCAACAACATGGGCAATATATTCTTCTTTGAAATTCTTTAATGTTGAAAGAATAGGGTTTGGTGCCGTTTGGCCTAATCCACAAAGAGCAGAGTCTTTGATAGAATTAGCCAAAGTTTCAAGTTCATCAATGTCTTCCAATGTTCCTTTTCCACCAGTAATCTTTTCTAAGATTTCCAACATTCTTCTTGTTCCTTCACGGCAAGGAGTACATTTACCACAAGATTCATCAACAGTAAACTCTAGGAAGAATCTCGCCACGTCAACCATACAGTTGTCTTCATCCATAACAATCATTCCTCCACTGCCCATCATTGAGCCTAAAGAAACTAATGTTTCATAGTCGATAGCAGCATCAAGGTCTCGATATGTTAAGCATCCACCTGATGGTCCTCCTGTTTGAACCGCTTTAAAAGCTTTTCCTTTAGGAATACCCCCACCGATATTATAAATAACATCGCGTAATGTCGTTCCCATTGGAATTTCTAGTAAACCTGTATTGTTGATTTTTCCACCTAAAGCAAATACTTTTGTTCCTTTAGATTTTTCAGTTCCAATTGATTGAAACCATTCAATACCTTTAAGAATAATTTGAGGAATATTAGCATAGGTTTCAACATTGTTGATAATCGTTGGTTTTCCCCATAATCCTTTATCTGCTGGAAATGGTGGTTTATTACGAGGCATTCCTCTTTCGCCTTCAATAGAAGCCATTAACGCTGTTTCTTCGCCGCAAACGAAAGCACCAGCACCTAATCTTACTTCTAGGTCAAACGAAAAATCACTACCAAATATATTTTTTCCTAACAAGCCATTTTCATAAGCTTGTTTGATTGCATGGTTAAGTCTTTCTACAGCTAATGGATATTCAGCACGAATATAAATATATCCTTGGTTAGCACCGATTGCATAACCGCCAATAACCATAGCTTCAATTACGGTATGTGGATCTCCTTCTAAAACTGCTCTATCCATGAAAGCACCTGGATCTCCCTCATCAGCATTACAAATGATATACATTTGTTCTTTGCCTCGATGTTTTGATGCTAATTTCCATTTCAGACCTGTTGGGAAGCCGGCACCGCCACGCCCTCTCAATCCTGCTTTAGTAATGAAATCAATTACTTCATCCGGCGTCATCTCTGTTAAGACTTTACCTAAAGCCATATAACCATCACGAGCAATATATTCATTAATATCAAATGGATTGATAATACCGCAATTTCGCAAAGCTATTCTTTCTTGTTTTGCATAGAAAGTCATTTCTTGGAATTTCTTTATTTTATTTTCATCTTCAGGAGTCATCTCTGTATATGCTTTATGAGCAACGATTCTTCCTTTTAGAAGGTGTTCTTTACAAATTTCTTCAACATCCTCAACTTTAACATGAGAATAGAAAGTCATATCAGGATATACAACAACTACTGGCCCTTTTTCACAAAGACCAAAACAGCCACTCATGAAAACAGAAACTTCGTTCTGAAGCCCCAATTCTTTAATTCTTTCAACAAATTCGTTTTTGATGTGTTCAGACCTTGAAGACATGCATCCTGTTCCACCACAAACGACTACTTGCGCCCTAATTGCCATATTCCCCTCCTACTTCAAGAACTTTGTTATCAGCAAATCATCAACAACTTTTCCACCAATAACATGTTCTGTAATTATTCTTTGTGCATCTTTTTCTTTTACTCGACAATATGTGGTTCTTTCGCCGGCTTTGTCGTAAACTTCAACGATTGGTTCTAGGGCACATTGTCCCATACAGCCCACTTGTGTAACTGTAACATTTAATAAGTTTCGTTTAGAAACTTCTTCAACTAATGCATTAAGTACCGGTCTTGCGCCCGCCGTTATCCCACATGTTGCCATACCAACTACTACTCGGTATCCGTCTTTTTGTTCTCGCATACTCATTTTTTGTGCAGCTGCTTCTCTAATTTTCTTTAAGTCTTCTAAAGATTTCATAGTTCCTCCTCTTTAATAAACCGCAAACCTTCTTTTATATAGTCCTTTATCCACATCATGACATCCATTTGTTTGAAGGAAATCCCATCAAGGATTTGTTTAAGTTCTTTTGTATTCAATGTAAATTTTTTGTCATTAAATGAATGATTGTAAAGAATCTCTACTTCTTCATCATTTATTATTAAAGTATAAATTGTATCGACGATATTCCCCATCGGAGGTCGATCAATATTGCTGTGTTTCAATGTCCCGATTAATCTCGTTCCTTTTTTTTCTTGTGATTTAATCTGGAAACTTCCCAAACAAGTCTCACATAATTCTTTGAATATAGGAATCCCTAAGCCTACACGCCTAGTTGATCTACTAGTAAAGAAGGGATCCGTAACCTTTTTTAATGTTTCTTCACTCATTCCTTTGCCATCATCAATAACTTCAATGCTTAGCAAATCTTCTTTCGTGTCCTCTATAATATTGATTATTATATTTTTACTATCTGCTTTGATAGAGTTTTGAACAATATCCAATAAATAAAGCGATAATTCATTCATGCTGGTCCACCAAATATTTCTTGAACCCTTGAAAGGTTAATTCTTCTAGTTCCAAATAATGGATTCTTTCATTTATCATATCTAATGAATGAGCATCTGAATTATACACCTTCGGTATTTTTCTTAAACTTTTATTTTCTTTTAATAGTTGTTCTTTTTTCCCCGTATCGCATATTTCGATACCATCAATATCAAATAGTTCTAAATTCTGATATTTATCAAGTATTCCACTACCACGACGATCAATATGGGCAGGAATAACAATTCCTTCTAGCTTTTTAACAATGGTTATTAATTCTAGAAAAGTAATATCTAGTGGATAATTTAGATGATAATCAATTTCCTGTAACGGCATATCGTATTCATCATAAATCATTTGTTTCCCATACTTTTCAGCATCATGAGGTTCTTTCGTGTTTTTCTTTTCTAAAATCTGGTCAAATTCCATCGCTGTTTCAAGATTTTCAAAATAAGTTAGTACATGAAAACCTTCCTTTACCGTTACTTCACAACCAAACAAAAACAAGAAATCATAGCTGTCTATTATTTTTGCAAAAGATGGCAGATGTTTTAATGTATTATGATCCGTAATAGCAATCATATCCAGTTTTTTCAACATGGCCATATTTAAAATATTATTAGGTGTTTGGAGTTCATCGCCACAAGCTGAAAGTGTAGAATGGATATGAATATCATAAAAGACTTTCATATCTGACAATCACCTTTACTGCTTGAGCACTAGAGATATCTGTAGTAAATAGAGGTATATTTTCCTCTTTTGCTTTAGCAATCACATCTTCTGATGGCATAACACCATCACAAAATATCACTGCTGATAAATCTAGTAACACAGCAACAGCAATAATATTAATACTATTTAGTACCGTTAGCAAGACTGTGTTCTCTTCTCTTACATGTCCCATTACCCAACTTAGCAAGTCTGATGAATACAGATTAACAATGGGTTTGTCTAAGGAAACCTCAGGAGTCACACACCTAATCTTATCTATTTTCAACAAATCCATAACTTTCATGAACCACCTACAAATTAAAAATAATAGTTACTATCGTTCCTTTATCACTTGATTGAATATCAAACTCATCACACGAATTGCGAATATTGGGTAATCCCATTCCTGCACCGAAACCATTTTCGCGGGCATAAGTTGAGGCTGTTGAGAATCCTTCTGTCATAGCCGATTCAATATTTTTTATTCCTGGACCTGTATCAGAAAAAACTATTTTTAATTGCTTTTCATTATAATCTACTACACACTTACCACCATAAGAATGAATAACAACATTTATTTCTGCTTCATATGTTGCTATAGAAACTCTTCTGATAACCATTTTTGATATTTTGTTATCAACCAAAAGTTTTTTAATAAAGCTAGAAATATATCCCGCTTGTTCTAAATTCATCGGTAATATTTCAAATGTATATATCATTATATTTCACTGATACCTTTTATACCTGCCTCATACATTTTCCCATTTGAAGAAAACATAGTATAAGCAGTCCCAAGCATGATGATATCCTTTTCTTCAGCAATTTGAATAACTTGATCAGTTGGTTTTTTACCTCTCACTAGTAAAATAACCTTTACATCTAGCATTTCTGCTGTTCTAACTCCTTGAATCGTTACTAATCCTGTTGATAAGATTCCCTTTTCACAAAATTCTAAAGGTACATTTCTCAACATCATTAATGCATCACTCATTAAATCACAACTAAAAGCAAAAGCAACTTCCTTATTAGGCTTGTATGTTTTCGCAGTATAAACTGTAGCATCTAATATATTAACAAGTTTTTTTAATTTCATTTTATTTTTCCAATTTTTTTAATGCTTCTCTCGCTATGGTTGGATTCGAACTACCATAAACATGATCATCAATAGTAAATACTGGAGCTAACCCACATGCACCAATACAACGAGTAGCTTCTAGTGTGTACATACCATCTTCGCTTGTTTCTCCTGGTTTGATCTTCAAAACTTCAGACATTGCATCCAATATTGCTTGTGAACCACGCACATAACAAGCCGTCCCAAGGCATACACTTATTCTATGCTTTCCTTTAGGCTCAATTGAAAAATGAGAATAAAATGTTACTACTCCATTAATTTTCGCAACGCTTTCGTCCAATTCTTCAGCAATAATTTTTTGTAATTGCAAAGGAATACAACCAAATATTCTTTGAGCATCATGTAAAGTTGGCATTAATGGACCCGGTTTTTTCTTGTGCTCCGCTATTCTTTCTTTTAGCTCTTTAACCAGTTCCTCTTTTAAAACAAACTTAACTGCCATATTTTTTCACTCCTTTTTCCGCTATTATATATTCTAACATTTTTTACTTTTAAAATAAACATCTTTTTATACTTTTTTCACTATTTCAGTTTCATTACTTTTGATGAGAAAGTGTATATTTTAGTTACATTATCATAAGTTACTGCAACTTGATAATCTACCTTATGCTCATCGCCAGTTTTCGCAATAATTTCTCCGCGATTATTTAAGATTGCCGGTGTAAGACTCGTCCATTCAAATGTCACTCCAATTAAATTAACTTTCGCAAAGTATTCCAATTCTACTAAGAATAAGAACTCGTCCCAACGATTTGCGTGTCTCATGGTCATCGGACAATCTTTTCCCGAAAAATCATTATGTTGTTTGATTCGATCAAATCCTAAATTATATTGAAGCAATAATTCAGCGACCAGTTTTGCCGTGTTTCTCATCGTGTTATTGTACTCTGAACCTTCATCTACGCATGTTTCAATACCAATACCATTTTTATTCCCACCAGTAATGCTGGTTTTTTGATAAGTCGTATTAAAGTAAGTAGCACCATACTCACGAGTTCCATCTCCTGCATGCCATGCCACCTCATCTAAAGGAAGGTTTTGAATAATACTATCTTCATCAACAGTGAAATGCCATGATACGGAAGAAGAATTAGGGTTGTTGTTTAAATTGTTAATATAACTCCAGTGCATTTCCGCTGTAGCATTTTTATTGTTGTTTCCGGTATCGTGGACAACAATATATTGCGTGCTATTTCTAACAATTCCCGTTCTTTGTTTCCCATAAGTGTATGGTAATATTTTCAAATCAATCACTGAATTGTTATGATTGTAAAATGGTAAATATCCATAATTGATAACATTTAATGTTCGATTTCCAAAAGTTTGATAATGTTGTGTTTTTATTTCTTTATAATTAATCGAATTCAAGAAAGTTTCCACGGCTTCCCATTTATTGGTATAACTAAAACCTGCTACCTCATAATTATAAACAACTTCCATGGTGTAAGTTCCAACTGTAATTGCTGCTATCAAGGAAATGTTTGTTCCGGAAATAGGTTGCGTGAATTTTCCCGTTGAGTCAACAATATTACTAAAATTAGAAGACCATTTAATCGTAGCCTGCATTGGACTATATTCCGTTGGTAAATTTAAATCCCTTTCAATTTTAGTAAAACCAAGAAATGTTTCATCAAGCCATTTTTTAGTTTCTGTACATTTATCGCGAGCCGCGAGTTCTAAAACAACAACTTCAAATGTATAGCTTTCTGTTTTTCCCTCATAAGTAATAAAACAAGTCAGATTAACAAGAGCATCTCCTTCTAATGGACGGATTACTTCACCATTGTTAGAAATGATTTGTTCATTCCCAGAAGACCAAGTAAAGGTCGCATGATATTTTGGATACTCTGTCGGGAAACGAAAATTATACACTATTGGAGAACCAATTTGCTTCTTTACCCATTCTTTAATTGCATCCATTACTGTTCCGCTTCCTTTTGCCACCATCTCTACAAACACATCTTGTTTTTTTCCATTGAAAGAAACAACACATAAAAATTCTATTTCTTGATCGAGAATAGGAGCAGTAAAGTGACCATCATTATCGATAATCTCTTCATAAAAACTCATCCATGTCAGTGTTGCTGGAATAGTAGGATGTTCTGTTGGTAGAACAATATCTTTATCGACAATAATATCTTTATAATTAGCCATCAACCAATGTGAAACTTCAGCTATTTCTTCCCCAGAAACAACTTGAGTAACTATCACATTAAAACTAAGTTGCTCTATTTTTTCTTGATAAGTTATCGTGCAACTTAATTTAATATCTTCATCTTTACCGAAAGGTTTATTTACTTTACCATCGACACTCAGTATATTTGGATTTGAAGACTCCCAAGTGATTATGCAATCATAATCTGGATGTTTACTTGGCAAAACAAAATTGTTACTATCAAATGTTGTAAAATAAGCTGCCACCCATTCAGTGATACGAGCCATTTCATTAATTTTGCCTACTACCGTCACGGTAATTTTGTGTTTTTTTATCTCTTCATTAATTTTTATTTCGCATTCTAAAACAACATCAACATCTGTCTCAAGTGCATTAACTTCACCAGTATTAGAAAGTACATCATTATTATTACTTGTCCATTGTAATGTTGCTGTTTGATATTCACCTGGTAAACTTATGTTTTCATTTACTTCCTTGTTTTGATATTGATCATCAAGCCATTTGATTATTTCATCAAAGGATAAACTTTCGTTATTTTCTAGCTCTGGTTTACAGCCAACAAGAATAACACATGCAAATAGACAAATCACGGTAACAATTATTTTTTTCATACATTCTCCTTTATTTTTTTGCTAGCAATTGCGATGTGAAAGAATATGTTTTTTTAGTTTTGTTGTGTTCAACTTCAACTTGATAAGCGATTGTTGTTTCTTTTCCTGGGTGATAAAAAACTTTCCCTTCATCATCCATGATTTCAGGAGATAAGCTCTGCCACTGAAATGCTACATCCTCTAATTCTTTTTGAGCAAACAACTCCAACTCAACGAGGAACAAAAATTCCTCCCAGCGATTTGCTTCTCTGATAACCTGCGGACAATTTTTCCCTGAAAAATCATAATGCTGTTTTACATCTTTTATCGTTAACTGATATTTGATTAGTAGTGATGCGGTTAATTTCGCCAATCGACGTAGAACCATGTTGAAATCTACCCCTTGATATACACAAGATTCGATTCCTACACTGTTTTGATTGCCACCACCGATGCATTCTTTATTGTATGTTTTATTGAAATATTTTTCTTCCCATGTATGACTACCATCACCGGCATGCCAGCCGACTTCATCTAAATCTAAATGTTGATAAGTTTCCTTATCATCAATCGAAAAATGCCAAGAAGCCACTCTCGTTGTTGTGTGAATATACTCATCTAACCCTTTTGCCGTCGCTGATGGATGAGCCATCCCTGTATTATGAATGGTAATATATTTTGTTGCTTTTCGTTTGATATTAGGTTTTAATTTACTATCATCGGGTAAAAAACTTTTCTTTATTTCCATTTCTGAACTATTGTAAAAAGGTAAATACCCTAAATTTTCACTGGGAACTTTTTCATAACCTTCTTCATAGCCATATAAGAAATAATTCTGATTTTTGATTTCTTTTAAATTGATTTTTTTGAGAAAGGCTTCAATCTTTTTCCATTTTTCCATTTTGACTTCTCCTTAATTTCAATCCTTGTAAATTATAACATAAAAGATTTAAATAACCAAGGAAGTTTTCAAAAAATAAAAAGGAAACGCATTTTTTTATGACGTTTCCTTCGTTTTCATTATTTCGCTCTTTCTTGTAATGTAGAGGTATAGGTAAAAACCTTTGTTTTGCCAGCAAAAGTAACCGTAACTTGATAATCTAGTGCTATTTCTTTACCGGGATGCGATATAACTCTTCCTTCATCATCCATAATTTCTGGCGTTAAACTTTTCCAGACAAATTCCACTCCCTGAAGTTCTGTTTGGGCAAAATATTCCAATTGAATTAAGTATAATAATTCGCTCCAACGACCCGCGTGCCTAATGACTTGTGGACAATCCTTACCTGAAAAATCATAATGTTGTTTCATATCTGTCAAGTCTAGATTATATAATATTAGCAATTTCGCTGATAATTTTGCCAATCGACGCATAACCATGTTGAAATCTACCCCTTGATATACACAAGATTCGATTCCTATTCCGTAGTTATTTCCATTGCTTTCGCCGGCGTGCCATCCTACTTCACCTAATTTCAATTGTTGGTAAGTCTCTTTATCATCAATCGAAAAATGCCAAGAAGCTACTCTCGTAGTTGAATGGATGTATTCATTCAACCCTTTTGCTGTTGCTGTTGGATGGGCCATGCCAGTGTTATGAATTACAATATATTTCGTTGCACTTCTCATCCTGTTTGGTTTTAGTGAACTGCTGTCCGGTAAAATAGATTGAATGATCTCCATTTCTTTTTCATCATAAAAGGGAAGATAGCCGATATTTTCACTAGGGACGGTTTGATATCCTACTTCATATCCATACAAGTAAAACTTTTGTGTTTTAATTTGTGATAAATTGATTTTATCAAGAAAATCTTCTATTTTACTCCACATATCTTCATATTCTTTTCCCTTAACATGAAAAATATAATTGAAACTTGTTGAGCTTGCACCAATTCCAATCGCTACACTAAAGCCAATTTTTGTATCATAAAGCGGTTGAATATATTCTAATTTTTTTGTAACGATGCTTTCATTTTGAGAAGTCCAAATAATTTTAGACTGATATACTTCATCAGTAGTAACAAACTCTGTGTTTTCATCAATATAACCAATAGCATATCTTTCATCAAGCCATTTCTTTACGATTTCTATTTTTTCTTTATCTGTCCTGCCTAAAACATATACGTACTTCGTAAATAATTTTACTTCTCCATCGATTTCTATCTCACAACTTAGTAACACACCTTTATCTTGATCTGTATTTCTTGTTACTTTTCCTTTGGAAGTAATTGCTTCTTCATTAGAACTATGCCAAGTAAGATTAGCTCCCGTTTGTGTATACTTTTCAGGGAAGGTAAAATCCCCTAATATTTTTTGGGGAATTACGTCTTCTAACCATGCCATCGTTTCATCAAACTCATCACCATAACCTTGAAGAATAAGCGTGACAATAACATCATCTGTTTCTTCTTCCATATCGATGATAAACATAACTTCCGCTTCCAAATCAAACATCGGTGCCGTAAACTCCCCTTGATTTGTTAAGTATTTTCGTTCAAAAGATATAGTTTCAATCTTTGCCTGTCCACTATCATCTGTAGTGGGAAAAACTATATTTGATGTTACTCGATAATGATTATATTGGTCAATTAACCACGTTTTTACTTCATCCATTGTCACTTCTACTGGATTTTCTTCAAAAGGTTCTTCTTCAATAGGATTTTCATTGAGATTATGTTGTTTATTGCACCCGTATAAGATGATGTAAAAGATTAATAAAGTAAAAAATAAAATTTTCTTGTTCATAGTATTTCCTCATAACAATTTTATCATATCTACTTTATTTTTAAAACAAAAAAAGGAAGATTTTCTCTTCCTATGATAAATGGTTCAAATATCCTGTAAACTGATATTTTCTTTTTTCATTGTTATATTCAACCTCTACTTCATAATCAACTTGTCCATTGTTTATATGATTAATGATTTTCCCTGTATTATCGATAATCTCTGGTGTTAAACTTTTCCAATTGAATACTACATCATTAAATCTTGTTTTTCCAAGGTGTTCAATTTTTACCAAATGTAAGAATTCTTGCCAACGATTTGCATGTCTCATAGTCATCGGACAATCTTTCCCTGAAAAGTCATTGTGTTGTTTAATAGCATCAATAGTTAAATCAAATTCTATCATCAATTCCGCAACTAGTTTTGCCGTGTTTCTCATTGTCCTAGTATAATCAGAACCAAAATTAACACAAGTTTCTATCCCCACACTATTTAAATTGCCTCCCGTAATACAAGTACGATTATATGTTGTATTGAAATAAGTGTTTCCCCATTCACGGTAACCATCTCCGGCGTGATGCGCCACTTCATCAGTTGGTAAATGTTGAAAGATGCCTCCTTCATCAACAGTAAAATGCCAAGAAACCGAATTTTGATTTTCTTTATCATTTGCCATGTTCATTAACCAATGTTTATGTGCTTTACCATCAGCTGTTGGAGCCCCACTTGCAGTATCATGAATGCAAATATATTTTGTGCATTTTTTTAAAATCGAAGGACGATTCTTTTTATATAAATCTGGCAAAATATCAATATCTCTTATCGTTTCTTTTCCATCATAAAAAGGAATATATCCTAAATTAACTACCTCCATTTTTTTATATTCTTCTTGATAACCAAACATATAGTATTTTTGGTTTTCAATATGATCTTGATGAATCAATTTTAAGAATTGTTCTATTTCTTGCCATTTTTTCATTTTTCTTCCCTTTCTATTTCACTTTAATTAATTCGTATTTTCTTTCCCCAAGACCTATTTTTTCTCCGTGGATTAATCCTTCTTCCCATTTCGTATCAGGATGCAGCATTTTAAATTTGTCTTGATGGTATTTTTTTTGTTTCAATGAACTTTCTTCTACTGCTGGAGCAGCATTTACCATATCAACACTGGCTTGATCTAGCGCTACTGGGTCAAATGATGCAAGAATTCCAATGTTTGGAACAATCGCCACATCGTTGTAGCTTGCACAATCACAGTCTGGAGATACATCCATAATAAAATTAATATGGAAGTTGGGTTTTCCTTTCACAACTGCCAGTGAATATTCCGCTATTTTCTTGACCAATATTTCTTCTGATTCGTTCCATATCGGTTTGATAGCGTTAAAAGCACATGCTCCAATGCAACGTCCACAACCAACACATAAATCTTGATTGATTTTAGCTTTGTTGGTCGCTAAATAGGTAATTGCTTGATGGGCACACACTTCAGCACACTTCTTACAAAAACGGCACATAACTTCATTAACTCGTGGTTTTCCACTACTATGCATTTCCATTTTTCCAGCTCGTGAGCCACAACCCATGCCTAGATTTTTCAATGCTCCACCAAAACCTGTGCTTTCGTGCCCTTTAAAATGATTCATAGAAATAATGATATCACTATCTGCAATCGCCCTACCTATTTTCGCATTTTTCACATATTCTAAATTGATTGGAATTTCAATATCGTCAGTTCCTTTAATTCCATCTCCGATAATTACATGAGCGTTTGTTGAAAAGGGAGAAAATCCATTTTCATAGGCCGTTTCTAAATGATTTAATCCTTCATTACGACGTCCTACATATAAAGTATTACAATCAGTTAAAAATGGTTTCCCGCCTAAAGACCTGACTTTATCAACAATTACCTTCGCATAATTAGGGCGAATATAAGCAAGGTTCCCTGGTTCACCAAAATGGATTTTTATTGCAACATGCCGTTTTTCAAAATTTATTTTTTCTATTCCTGCTTCTTCGATTAAATTTTTAAGCTTCTGCAACATGTTTTTTCCTGATTTGGTATGAAAATCAATATAATATACTTTTGCCATCGCTTTCCTCCATTTTTCTATTTACATAATATCACAAAAAGTCCTTTTAAGAAAGAAAAAATCACCCGTATGGATGATTATTTCTAAATGGTGGCTAGAGGCGGAATCGAACCGCCGACACAAGGATTTTCAGTCCTTTGCTCTACCGACTGAGCTACCGAGCCTAAAAATGGCGGTCTCAACGGGACTTGAACCCGCGATCTTCAGTGTGACAGACTGACATGTTAACCACTACACCATGAGACCAATGGTTGCGGAGGAAGGATTTGAACCAACGACCTTCGGGTTATGAGCCCGATGAGCTACCAGCTGCTCTACTCCGCGATATATTAAATGGCGGAGGAAGCAGGATTCGAACCCGCGCGCGCTTTCACGCCTGTCGGTTTTCAAGACCGATCCCTTCAGCCGGACTTGGGTATTCCTCCACTATTTACAAAATATTAAGTTTTAAACTGGTGGACCCGGTAGGACTCGAACCTACGACCGACCGGTTATGAGCCGGTAGCTCTAACCAACTGAGCTACGGGTCCACAATGGTAGCGGTGGAGGGATTTGAACCCCCGACCTTACGGGTATGAACCGTACGCTCTAGCCAACTAAGCTACACCGCCAGCTATATATTCAATTTGAACTTATACAAAAATGGTGGATCCTAACGGGATCGAACCGTCGACCTCCTGCTTGCAAAACAGGCGCTCTCCCAGCTGAGCTAAGGACCCACAAAAAAACGAAACAAAAATAAATCTATACAATTGGTGCCTAAGGCGGGAATCGAACCCGCACAGTATTGCTACCACAGGATTTTAAGTCCTGCGCGTCTACCTATTCCGCCACTCAGGCTACAATGGTGTCTCCGGGACGATTCGAACGTCTGACCCACTGATTAAAAGTCAGTTGCTCTACCTGCTGAGCTACGGAGACAAATGGTGCCGGCTGCAGGACTTGAACCCGCAACCTATTGATTACAAGTCAATTGCTCTACCAGTTGAGCTAAGCCGGCAAACAATGGTGGAGAATGTAGGGCTCGAACCTACGACCCTCTGCTTGTAAGGCAGATGCTCTCCCAACTGAGCTAATCCTCCACAGTTAATAAAATATTAAAATGTTTTTTCCTTTAATTTAATAGAAAGGAGTTTGGCGATTTCCTACTTTTGCGGGCTATATAACCAACTATCATCAGCGTTAAAGTGCTTAACTTCTGTGTTCGAGATGGAAACAGGTGTGTCCACTTT
>JAAYBG010000113.1 GCA_012718985.1 Acholeplasmataceae bacterium | reverse complement strand
GAGCAACATAAGTAATATCTTTTGTTACTTCTGTTATTTCAGGATCCCAACCGACAAACTGATAACCTTCTCGTTCTGGAGTTTTTCCATTATATTTTGGCATACTACCCTTTTTAACATTCACATCTATTTCTAATACTTCTTCATTATAATTTCGCCAAGTGACGATAAAGTTATTCGTTTTTTCCTTTTGAACAATAACTTTAATTTTAGCTTTTGAATCGCCTGCTTTTGCTAAAATATTAGTAGTTCCTTCGCCAACAGCTTTTATTGTCCCATTTTCAACTGTAGCGACACTGCTATCCTCAGACTCCCAAACAATATCTTTTATAGTATTATCTAAGACATCTACTTTAATTTCTTCACCTAATGTAATTGTTACTTCTTTATCATTTAAAGATAGTTTCAACTTTTTCTGACAACCACTAACAAAAAAAACAAATGATAAAATAATTATAATTACAGTAAAGACTTTTAAATTATATTTCCAATTCATTTTTAATCCTCCTAGTATAGATTCATAGATCTTTTATTTCAAAGTTATCTAAATTTTAATTATTAATTTTATAGTTTTCAAGGTCAACTGCGCATTCGGTTAAAAAGTTTTTTATTCGGTTTAAAAAAAGCCTTAGGAACTTAATTTTTCCTAAAGCTTATAAATTCATATAATCACTTTGTTGACTTTATAAAGCCATTACTAAAGTAACATTTATTGGGGGCTGTGTTTTTCCTTAAAGGAATCGAGGGTTTATGTCCTAACTATGCGAAACTACTAAGATTTAGACATTTTAGAGAAAATATGGTGCTCCTACCGAGAATCGAACTTGGATCTAAGCATTACCATTGCTTTATTTTGCCATTAAACTATAGGAGCAATACCTTCTTTTCCATTATACCTTAAAAACGAGAAAAAATAAATAGAATTATTATAATTTTTATTGTATAATGGAGATAAGATATTGAAAGAGGTGCTTTATGATTTTAGATGGGAAAAAAACCGCTGATATGATTACAATGCGAATTGCAAAAGAAGTTGCTGATATTGAAGATAAGATAACATTATCTATTTTTCTTGTTGGACAAGACCCAGCTAGTATCGTTTATGTCAATAAAAAACTAAAAGCTTGCGACGATGCTGGTATTCTAGTAGATTCTCATTTTTTAAATGATAACATCACTCAAAAGGAACTGATAAAATTAGTTGAAGATTGTAATAAAAATCCTGATATCCATGGAATTTTGGTACAAATGCCGCTTCCTTCTCATATTGATGCTGATGTTATCTTAAATACCATTGATCCTAATAAAGATGTAGATGGACTGACCATCATCAATCAAGGAAAACTTCTTGCTGGCGAGGAGACCATCGTTCCTGCTACTCCAAAGGGAGTTATTTCTATTTTAAAAAAGAATTATATTGACATCCCTGGGAAAAATGTCGTTGTCGTTGGTAGAAGCCGTCTTGTAGGAAAACCTCTTGCTTTACTTTTCTTACAAAACAATGCTACTGTTACCATCGCCCATTCTAAAACTACCAATTTAAAAGAAGTCACCAAAAGAGCTGATATTTTAGCTGTTGCTGTAGGAATACCTAATTTTATCACTGCCGATATGGTTAAAAAAGATGCCGTTGTGATTGATATTGGTATTAATAAAATAGAAGGAAAATTAATTGGTGATGTGAAGTATGCTGAAGTTTCTGAGGTAGCAAGCTATATCACTCCTGTTCCCAAAGGAATCGGGCCAATGACAATTGCTAGTTTACTAGAAAATGTTTTAATTTGTTATCAAATTCAAAAAAAATTACTCGATAAATAATTTTCTATATCTTATATTGTTAGAATAAATACAAGGAGCTTTTGCTTATGAAATTGATTGTTGGTTTGGGAAATCCAGGATTGAAATATAAAAAAACAAGACATAATATAGGCTTTATGTTTGTTGATGAACTAGTAAAGCAGAACAAAGAAAAGTTTTTATTGAACAAACCACTAAAGTCAAAAATCGCAACATTGATGTTTAATAATGAAAAAGTATTAGTAATAAAACCTCAAACCTATATGAATTTATCTGGTGAAGCGGTTAATTTAGTCTGCAAATATTTTAAAATTGATATTGATGATATTCTTGTTGTTTATGATGATTTAGACTTACCTCTAGGAAAAATTAGGATTAGACCTAATGGCTCTGCTGGTGGTCAAAAAGGGATGAAAAACATCCTTGAAATTCTAAAAACAACAGAAGTGAAACGCTTGAGAATAGGAATTGATCAAAATGATTCTCTAGATGCGGTTGATTTTGTTTTAGGAAAGTTTTCTAAAGATGATGGAATTATCATTTCCTTGGTTTTGGAGAAAGCTAGTGAAATAATTAATACCTATTTGACTCATAGTTTCGAAAACTTCATGAACAGGTATAATAAAAATGAATAATGTTTATTCTCTCTTCACTAAAAATGCTGTGGTTCCTTCTTTTCTAAGCGCAACACAACAAGAAAAGTTTAATTATTTTCTAACAGGAGTTACTAAAAATCACAATTATCTTCTAACCTATGCCACTTATATAAAAAGTGGTTCTTTTGTCGTTTACGTAGCGAGTAATGTATATCAAGCAAATCTCGCTTATGAAGCCCTTTGCCATATTGCCGGTCAAGATAATATCAATCTTTATGTTGTCGATGAGTTTCTCGCATTAGAAGTTGCTGCTATCAGTAGTGATTTTAAAATAGAGCGGTTAAACACTTTAAAAAGCATCGTTAATCACGAACCAAAAATTATTGTAACGCACACAGCAGCTTTGTTGAAACCTCTTATCAGTAAAGATTTATGGGCTAATTCAATAATCAAGTTAAAGACCAATGACCCTTTAATACCGCAAGAATTCATTAGTCACTTAATAGAAATGGGTTATAAACGAACTCCTACAACGACAGCAAGTGGTGAATTTAGTGTTCGTGGAGAAATTATCGATGTTTTTTCTAGTGGATATTCTCAACCTGTAAGAATCAATTTATTTGATATTGAAGTTGAAACCTTAAAGTTTTTTGACTTAACCACTCAAAAAACAACATCAACAATAGAATCCTTTGAAATTTATCCTTTGAATGAAATCATCTTTAATAAATCTTTGCAAGAAATCATCGATTCCATCACTAAAGACTGCGAAGAAATTCCTAATTTCGTCGCTAATGATATTCAAGATTTGGAAAATTATGAAAATATTGAAAAGATGTCTAAATATATTAAATACATTAGCGATGATTATTATTGTTTTTTAGAGTATCTGGATCAAAAAATTGTTTTTTATGATGACTATCAAAAAATAGAGGAGAATTTCATACAATTAAGTTCTGACTTAGGTAATTATTTAGAATCAATTAAAGTTCCTAAAAACCTTGATTTATTTTATTATTTTGATTTCCCCAATATTTTTTACACAGCTAATAAACAAGTTCATACCAGTGAAATTAAAAAAACCCTTCCTAATATAAGATTAGATAATTTATTTGATTTTAATGGTTATTCAATCGTCAATTATCAAAATGATATTCCGACATTTTGTGCTGATTTAGCGGCTAATCCACAGAAAACCTATGTTTTGGCGCTGGAATCTAAAGAAAAAGTTGGTTTATTATTCGACATTCTCCAAGAACGTTCCCTTGGTCCTAATATTATTGAAAATTGTTCGCAATTGGAAAGAAATCGCATCAATTTAATTCATCTGCCATCAGCATTAGGTTATGGTTTTTATAATGATATTGAGGTAATAACCGATGCTGAAATTTTTAAAGCTCCAACTTTAAAAAAGACAAGATATCGAAGTGCTATACAAAATGTTGTTGCTATAAATTCAAAAGAAGATTTAACCGTTGGTGACTTTGTTGTTCACTATGATTATGGTATTGGTCGTTACCTTGGTTTAAAAACCGTCGAGTTGAATGGACTTCGTAATGATTATCTTAAATTACAATATGAAAATATGGAGCTTTTTATTCCTGTAGAGAAAATTGTTCTCCTTGAAAAATATCAAGGTGGTGAAGGAAGCATTCCTAAATTGACCAAATTGGGTACTAATGAATGGGAAAAGAAAAAAACCACCATCAGGGAAAAACTAGAAACAATCACTAAAGACTTAATTGAAATCCAAGCAAAAAGAGAAACGGAAAAAGGTTTTGCTTACCCGCCTGACAACAATTTTCAAAAGATGTTTGAAGAAGATTTTGAATATGAAGAAACAAAAGATCAAATTAAAATCATTAATCAAATAAAAACCGATATGGAAGCCGGAGTTTTAATTGATCGTTTAGTTTGTGGGGATGTGGGGTTTGGAAAAACAGAAATCGCAATTAGAACCGCTTTTAAAACTGTTTTCGGTGGTAAACAGGTTGCTTACCTTGCACCAACAACAATATTAGTAAGACAGCATTATCATACATTTAAAAATCGTCTCGAAAAATATGGTATTAAGGTTGCTCCATTAAGTCGTCTTGTTACTCTTAAAGAACAATCCAATGTCTTAAACGGATTGAAATCAGGCACTATTGATGTTGTTATCGGTACTCATCGACTATTAAGTGATGATGTTCATTTCAAAGATTTAGGACTATTAATCATCGATGAAGAGCAACGATTTGGCGTTATTCATAAAGAAAAAATAAAAAAGTTAAAGGTAAATATCAATGTTCTTACCCTAACTGCAACGCCAATTCCGCGGACATTGCAAATGGCAATCATGGGAATTCGACAATCGAGTTTGATTGAAACCCCTCCAGAAGATCGTTATCCAATTCAAACCTATGTTTTAGAATATAATGATGCTATTATTAAAGAAGCAATCTATCGCGAATTGAGTCGTGATGGACAAATATTTTATCTACACAATACCATCAGTGACCTCGAACAAGTTTATCGTCGTATAAAACGCCTTGTTCCAGAAATAAGAATATGTATAGGTCATGGGAAAATGGCAAGAGAAGATTTAGAGGATACGATAGAAGCTTTTTTGAATCGCGATTTTGATTTGCTCTTATGTACTACTATCATTGAGACTGGTATTGATATTCCCAATACTAATACTTTGATTATTGATGATACGGATCGCTTGGGATTAGCACAAATTTATCAAATCAGAGGTCGTGTGGGTCGTAGCGATCGTATCGCTTATGCTTATTTAACCTACAAGCCTAATAAAGTATTGACTTCTCAAGGATCGAAGAGACTTTCAGCGATTAAAGAATTTACTCGTTTAGGAAGCGGATATCGGATTGCCGTTCGAGACTTAGCAATTCGAGGTGCTGGTGATATTCTTGGTAGTGAACAATCAGGCTTTATCAATTCTGTAGGTATCGATATGTACATGAAATTACTAGAAGAAGCTATGAATAAAGCCAAAGGTATTCCTGAAAAACAAGAAGTTTCTTATCAAATAGACATTTCTAAACACGTTGATGAAAATTATGTGTCTGATGATGCGATTAAAATTTTAATTCACAAAGAAATTAGTAGTATTAATTCTAAAGAAGACAAACAAAAAATCATTGACGATTTTACTGATCGATTTGGAAAATTGAATTCCGAAATCCTATTATATATTGAAGAAAAATATTTGGAATCTCTTCTTAAAAAATTTAATATTACTCATATTTTAGAAGCAAAATATCTGACGACTATCATTATTCCAGAAAAAACTTCATTAAATATTAAGGGAGACGAATTATTTATTACTGCTTATCAGATCAGTTCAGATTTTGCTTTTGAGTATCGTCATCACCAAATCATTATTAAAATAAGTAAAAAGCCTAATGATAAATCTTGGATTTATAAATTATCAGAGTTGTTAGAAAAATTAAGTTCAATAGAAAAAGCATCAGCTTAATCATAAACTGATGCTTTTTTTATTTGATAAAGATTTTATCATCTTTTACATCAACTAACTGTTGAACGTTTGGTACAATTTCTCCACTAATGATAGCTTTTGCAATAATCGTTTCTATTTCTCTTTGAATAAATCTTTTAATAGGTCTTGCACCATATTCATGGGAATAACTGTTATTGATAATGAATGCTTTGATTCTATCGCTAAACTCAAGATTGATATGCTCTTGTCTTAAACGATTCTGAAGAATTTCTAGCATTTTTTCAACAATCTTATACTGTACTTCTTTTGTCAGTGGTTTGAAAATAACAATTTCATCAATACGATTTAAAAATTCAGGTCTGAATTTATTCTTCAACAAATCCATTGCTTCTTTTTCTTTCCCATTTAATAAGAATTCACTACCTAAATTTGATGTCATAATGATAACTGTATTTTTAAAATCAACGACTCTTCCTTGAGAATCAGTCAACCTTCCATCATCCAAAATTTGTAAGAGAATGTTGAAAACTTCATGATGAGCCTTTTCAATCTCATCAAACAAAACAATAGAATACGGACTTCTCCTTACTTTTTCGGTTAATTGTCCCCCTTCTTCATACCCTACATATCCAGGTGGAGCTCCAATCAATCGGCTCACAGAAAACTTTTCCATATATTCACTCATATCAATGCGAACAATATTATTCTCACTGTTAAATAACGCATCAGCAAGACTTCTTGCAACTTCTGTCTTTCCTACTCCAGTTGGTCCAAGGAACAAGAAAGAACCTATTGGTCTGTTTTGATCTTTAATCCCCGCTCTTTGACGAATAATAGCATCGCTGACAAGCTCAATTGCTTCTTCCTGACCAATTACTCTTTTTTCTAATGTCTCTTTTAAATTTAAGACCTTCTCTCTTTCTCCCTTCATGATTTTCGAAATAGGAATATTTGTATTCTTTGAGATGACCTTTGCAATCATTTCTTCTGTAACCACTTCAGATAAAAGATTATCTTTTTTCTCTTCGCTTTGTAACTCGTTCAATTTCTTCTCAAGATTAGGTATTTCTTGATATTTTAGCTCTGATGCTTTTTTATAATCACCTGTATTAAAATATTGATCCAGATTGAATTTTGCTTGTTCTATTTTTTTCTTTATTTCCTTTGATTCATTAATTACATTTTTTTCATGTTCCCAACGAAATCGTAATTCTTTATCTTCTTCTTTTAAACTCAATAATTCTTCTTTTATTTTATTCAATCTCTCAATGCTTGCTGGATCCTTTTCCTTTTCTAAGGCCACTTTTTCTATCTCTAATTGAACTATTTTACGACTAACTTCATCTAGTTCCGTTGGCATCGAATCGATTTCCACTCTAATAGAAGCACAAGCTTCATCGATCAAATCAATCGCTTTGTCAGGAAGAAATCGTTCCGTTAGATATCGATTCGATAAAACAGCTGCGCTAACAATAGCTCCATCTGTTATTCTTACACCATGATGAGTTTCGAACCTTTCTTTTAAACCCCTTAGAATACTGATTGTATCTTCTACTGTTGGTTCTTTGATTAAAACTTGTTGGAATCTTCTCTCTAGTGCTCTATCTTTCTCAATATACATACGATACTCATTTAATGTTGTCGCCCCTATACAATCAATTTCACCCCGAGCCAACATCGGTTTCAACATATTTCCTGCATCGAGAGCTCCTTCTGCTTTTCCTGCACCAACAATTAAATGAATTTCATCGATGAATAAAATGATTTGCCCTTCACTTTCTTTAATTTTATTTAAAACAGCCTTCAGTCTTTCTTCGAACTCGCCTCTGAATTTAGCACCAGCGACTAAAGCGCCCATATCCAATTCATAAATTGTTTTATTTTTCAAGGTTAATGGCACGTCATCTTTTACGATTCTACTTGCTAATCCTTCAATGATTGCTGTTTTTCCAACCCCTGGTTCACCAATTAAAATGACATTGTTTTTTGTTTTACGAGCTAAAATTTGGATAATTCTTCTGATTTCCTCATCGCGTCCGATTACAGGGTCGACTTTTCCTTTTTTAACCTCTTCAACAATATCCCTACCAAACTTTTTAAGAATGTCTTTATCTTGACTATAATCTTGCATTTCCATATATTCACCTCCATTAGCACTCTAAAGGCTCGAGTGCTAATTCTATTATACTATACTTTTTTATTTTGTCAATAGGGTTGCTCAAATAAAAAAAGAACGTTGCTTTCACAACGCTCTATATCCTTTATCTTATGCGTAATACTGTAAGAATCTTACCATATATGCATCATAGTCTTCATCCATTGAAGCATCAAAATCAACACCATTTACAACAATATCCATTATATTATTATCGATTGGCGAACCAGAAATACTATCATAGAAAGCATGTCCTGGGTCAAACATCAACTTGTTTGGATCGTTCAAATATAATAGTGCAGTAATTGATTCAGGGTCATCAAATTTTGATGCCGCATATTGTTCTAAATATGCATCTGGATCAAATGTAGGATCTTCTGCCTGATATTTTCTTGATAATAGGAAGAATTCTTGAAGAACTCGATATAATGATTCGTTATCAACATAGGTCGGACGAGCTCTTACTGCCATTACATAAGCTGTATCTCCACCAGTACTTACTCTCGTGTCTTCTTTTGTTTTATTATCTGGCCAAGGGAATGGAACATATCCAAATTCTGTGCTTCCTTCTCCCCAAACCGCTGACGGCCATCTTGCACTATGGCGAACAAACCATAAGCTACCTGAACTACATAGTGATTTCCCTTCGATGAATAATCCATCTGTTTCTGCCCATGTTGGTACCTTCTCATAAGCGCCATCAAGATACAATTGACGTAAAACCGCTGTTGCTTGACGAGCATATGCATGTTTAAGATTTACTTTTGCTGAAGCAGTATCGGTAATTTTAATGCCCCCGGCATTAACCATTCCAAACCAGAAATAGTAAGGATGTCCTGCTAGAACAAATGTATCTGCTGGTAATACAGCTTGGGCTGCTTTTACCCAATTAGCAAAATCAGTATATGTCCAAGTGCCTGCATTGAACAAGCTTGCAGGTGAAACCAAGTTATATTTCTTCAACATTCCATAATTATAGTAGATTCCTAAATCTACATTAACTGAAGTAGGGTTGTGACCCTCAGAAACACCATACAACTTACCCATAACAGTTGTTGAAGCTTTTGGTGCGAAAGGCATTGAGCTTTCTCCCCATTTCAAATAATATTCTGTTAAGTCGATAATAGCTTTTCCATCAACAAGTTGTTTGATCCAACCTACAGTTACATTATAGAAATCAACAGGAGCTGTCCCAGATTCTGCTTGACCATTAATCCAAGCTACTCGGTTAGGTCCCCAAGAAGCATCTTCACCAAATGGAGAATACTCAAATGTTACATTGTATAGGTTCTTTACTTCTTCAATTGCTTGTTGTTTATATGATTTATCATTTCCACCATAGTTTTCACTATATGGATCAAATGTGCTGTGATACATGATTTTAATTGCATATCCTTGTAAGTCTGGATAGGTAACAACAACTTCAACATGCTCTATAACAGTAACTTTAAAATAATCACTTTGAATATTAGGATCTACTGTAGATACCGCATAAATATATGTTGTTCCAGGAGTAAGTCCTGTTAATTTACCTTTCGCATCAATAGTAGCAACTTCCTCTTTACGAGAATGCCAAGTTACATTCTGGCTTGCTCCTTCTGGATATACTGTTGCACTAAATGAAATAGACTTTCCCTCTTGTACACTTGTTTCGCTACCTTGAACAACAATACTCGTTGGTTTTGTAACTGGATCATCTGGATTTTCTGTACTAGCAGCTTTTACGGTGATAACATGTTCTGCTTTAATCGCTGTGTTTTCTACTGATGTTGCTGTGATTGTTACTGTTCCTTCAGCAACTCCTGTTACTTTACCCTTTGCATCCACTGTCGCTATTGCTGTGTCACTTGATGTAAAGGTTGCTT
>JAAYBG010000112.1 GCA_012718985.1 Acholeplasmataceae bacterium | reverse complement strand
TTTATCTTTCGAAACTGCAAAGATGATCGTCATTCTCTTATTTTCTTTGATGGTTGTTAAAAACTCTGCTAATCGGGTAATTCCATCAATATTATGGGCGCCATCGATAATAATATAAGGAGCCTGAGATAATACTTGTAATCTTCCTGGCCAATAAACATTTTGAAACCCTTGATAAATATCTTCATTGGATATCTTAAAACCACAACAAGAACGTAAGTACTCTAAAGCTTCTAATGCCACAGAAGCATTCTCTGTTTGGTAATATCCTAGTTTATTGGTTTTTATTCTTTTATATTCTTTGTAATCAAAGACAGTTTCTGTCTTTGATACTTGAATATTTTGAATATCCCTCTTCTTCACTAAAATCAATTTAGAATTTGTTTCCTCACACCTTGTTTCAAACAGTTCTGTCAATTTTTCATTTTCTAAAGTTACTAAAGGAATATTCGGCTTTACAATTCCCAGTTTATTCATAGCAATTTCTTCTAAAGTATTACCTAAAATCTTCATATGATCAAATGCCACATTGGTAATAACAGATACCAAAGGAGTTACAATATTAGTACTATCTAATAATCCACCTAAACCAACCTCTAAAATAACAATATCTAAATTCTTTAATTCACTAAAATAAATAAAGGCCATCAAGGTAATGAATTCAAAGAAAGTAGGATGAACAATTCCTCTTCGTTCAATTTCATCATATTCTGAAATAATTCTATTCCCAATTCTTAGGATATCTTCATCAGAAATATAATTGTCATTAAACTGAATTCTTTCATTAAAGGAAATCACATAAGGAGAAACATAGGTTCCTACCTGATAACCTGCTTTCATCAACACCGTTTTTATAAAAGAAACGGTAGAACCTTTACCATTTGTTCCTCCTACATGAACATATTTTATTTTGTTTTGAGGTGAACCAAAGACATCACATAACGAAATCATTTTTTGTAAGGAAGTCTTGGGAACAATTCTTTTTTGCGATTCAATCCATGATATTAATTCTCTAACATCATTAAACACAATATCAACTCTTTTCAGCCTTTCTATCCTAACTCTTGTAATAATTTTTCTAGTTCTAACAATTGTTGTTGATAATTTTCAAGTTTTGTTTTTTCTGCTTCTACTTTTTCTTTTGGAGCTTTTAAAGCAAAACCAGGATTTTGTAACATCTGTTCTGCTCTTCTGATTTCTAACAATACTTTTTCTTTATCATTTGTTAGTTTTTGTTTTTCTTCTTCAATATTAATCAATGTTTTTAAAGGAACAATTACTGTTACCTTAGGTAATACACTAACAATCGCTTGTTTCTTATCTAATTCTTTGGCTTCGATGGTAATTGAAGCAAAGTTTGTGAATTTGCTTAAATAGTTGATATTCTTCTTGATGAAGTTTGCTAATTTCTGATCATGAGTTTCTAAATATAATTCTATTTTCTTACTATTTGGAACATTCTTACTAGTTCTTATCGTTCTTACTGCAGTTATGATATCATAAATAACTTCAATCTTATTGGCATCTCGGTATGTATAGTCCTTATTTACCAAAGGCCAAGGACTAACAGTAATACTACCTTCATGATACTTTTGATAGATTTCTTCAGTAACGAATGGCATGAATGGATGAAGCAATTTCAAAATAGCCGTTAAACCATACGCTAAAACAGCACAAGTATTGATTTTTTCTTTTTCAGTTCCGGTCTGGAAAGTAACCTTTGTCATTTCCAAATACCAACTAGCAAAATCATTCCAAGTGAATTTATAGATCGCTTTTGCAGCTTCACCAAAATCAAATCGTTCATAGTTTTCATCTGCAGCTTTGATTGTTTTATTTAAACGGCTTAACATCCATTTGTCGACAGTATTCAGTAACTTTGGATCAATCGGTTCTTTTTGATAGTTATTGCTGGCAAAATTCAAGCCGATAAACCGCGAAATATTCCATATTTTATTGATGAAATTCCAAGCAGCTTCAATCTTTTCTTCTGAATAACGGAAATCAAGTCCAGGAGCTGATGAAGTAGTGATAAAGTAACGAAGGCTATCCGCTCCACATTTATTAATGGCATCTAACATATCAACACCATTTCCCAGTGATTTACTGATTTTGCGTCCAAGTTCATCGCGAATCAGCCCATGAATTAAAACTTTTTTAAATGGTCTTTCTCCCAATAAATACTGAGACATAAACGCCATTCTTGCTACCCAGAAAAAGATAATATCATAACCTGTTACTAAGGTATCAGTAGGAAAGTATCGCTTAAAATCAAAGGTGTCATTTGGCCAACCAAGCGTAGAAAAAGGCCATAATCCACTTGAAAACCAAGTATCCAATGCATCCTCATCTTGAACCCATCCTTCTTCTTTTGGAGCAGTTTTACCCACATAAACCTGGTCATCTTTATACCATGCGGGAATTCTATGTCCCCACCATAATTGACGAGAAATACACCAATCTTGAATATTATTTAGCCAGTTCACAAATGTCTTTTCAAAACGAGCAGGAACAAAGGTAATCTTTCTTTCTGGATCTTCTTGCATAGCTAATAAGTCTTTTGCCAGTTTATCCATCGCAACGAACCATTGCTTTGATAACCTCGGTTCAACAATCACTCCCGTACGTTCACTATGCCCAACAGAATGGGTCATTTTTTTAATCTTGACACATAATCCCGACTCTTTCAAGTCTTCAACAACCGCCTTACGACAACTGAAGCGGTCCATTCCTCGGTATTTTCCAGCCAGTGCATTCATCGTACCATCTTCTTCCATACACAAAGGACGAGCTAATTGATGGCGAAGTCCTACTTCAAAATCATTAGGGTCATGTGCCGGTGTCACCTTAACAACACCTGTTCCAAAACTCCTGTCGACGTATTCATCGCTGATAACAGGAATTTTAGTCTTTGTCCCTGGAATATATACCTCCCTGCCAATGTACTTTTGATAACGTTTATCCTCTGGATGAACCATTAAGGCAGTATCACCAAACATCGTTTCCGGACGAGTTGTTGAAATCTCTAAGCCGCCTTCTCCATCAACAAAAGGATAAATAATATTATAAAAAGCACCTTCAATATTCTTATATTCCACTTCGATATTCGACAATGCTGTTTTACTTTGAATATCCCAGTTAATAATCTTTTCTCCACGATATATAATTCCATCATTATACATTCTTATAAACACTTCATTAACCGCTTGGTTTAGCCCTTCATCCAAGGTAAAACGTTCCCTCATATAGTCTAAACTCAATCCAATAGCTTCCCATTGTTTACGGATAATGCTAGCATATTCTTCTTTCCATTGCCAAGATACTTCAAGGAACTTTTCTCTGCCTAAATCATAACGAGAAATGCCTTTTTCCCGTAAACGCGCTTCAACTTTTGCTTGCGTCGCAATTGAAGCGTGGTCCATACCAGGTAAATATAGCGCATCATACCCTTGCATTCTTTTTCGACGAATGATGACATCTTGTTGTGTGGTGTCTAAGGCATGACCTAAATGGAGTTTTCCAGTAATATTTGGTGGTGGAATCACAATAGTATAAGGTTTTTTACTGATATCTCCCGCAGTAAAATAACCTTCCTTAATCCACTTTTGATACTTTCCCGATTCTACTGCTTTAAAATCGTATTTTGTTGATAAATCTTTTAATTTCATTCTTCTCACCTCATGATAATAAGAAAAGTCCCTAGAAGCTAGGGCTTCTAAGGACTGATTACTTGCTTTGAAGTTTTCAGTGGTACCACCTTAATTCCCATAAAGTTACCTTTATGAGCACTTATTTATCTGATAACGTAGATCAAACGGATAAAGCTACTATTCTTTCACTCTACCAATTCCAAGGCTACCTTCAATGCATCAGCTATGACCTTTCACCACATCGGTCACTCTCTACAAGTCCAATTAACATCTACTCTTCCTCTTCCTCATTGTTGGATATAGTTTACTACAAAATAATTGAAAATGCAAATCATTTTTGTTATTTTAATGTCCTTCCTGATTAACAAAGGAAAAAGGGTTTATTATAACCCTTTTTCAAACTAAACTTTTATCTAATTTAATATTACGTAGTAAGAAAGCTAAATCAATTCCTACCATAACAAGATTCAAACAATAAAAGATAAAGACATAAGTAATCGTATCTGAAAGAATCTTACTAATGATTCCACATAAATATCCAATCATAACACAAATGACAAAGAAGATAGATCGACCTTTGGCAGTTCTTGATTTAATCGACTTGATAATATTCAAAGGCCAAGATAATCCAAACAATACGACCATAAAGACTTCAAATAGTTCTGCCATAGTCTACTTCTTATCAATGCGATAAATATCGCCATTTAGTTTTATTTCTGTTCGCGGAGATAATGAGAATCCCATGATTTTTGCCGCTTCAGGAGAAGTAAGACGCTTATATTGTTGCGAATAGAAACGCTTATTGAATTTCATCACCCATTCTTTGGCTTCCTTTAGAGGAATATTCATCGCCTTAAATAACAAATAAGCGATTCGGTCTGTATCATCACCATTTTCCAAGAAGTGATACAAGATAAAATCATTAATCTCATATTTACCGATAATTTCTTCCGTTGCTTGACTAGAACTTGATAATTCTGGAGAAATCGGAGTATTGACAATATTCGCTAGAATATCTGCTACACTCGGGTATATGTTTTTATAATAGTTTACCGTTTCCTTGACTACTGTTTTTGGTAAACCAGCATTGATACCATACATAGCCATATGATCACCATTGAATGTTGACCAACCTAAAGCTATTTCACTCATATCAGAAGTTCCTACAACGATAGCTTGATTTAGATTCGCCGCATTCATCAAGGTAAATGTACGATAGCGTGCTTGTACATTTTCATAGGTAACATCTTTTGTCAGCGTATCATGACCGATTGCTTTTAATTGACGAAGTACCTCGGTGTAAATATTTACTTCTTTCTTGGTAACGCCTAATTTCTTTACTAAAGCAAGGCTATTCTGATAAGTTCTGTCGCTAGTTGCCTTCGATGGAAGGATATAAGCAATGATATTTTCCCGCGAGATATTGTATTTATCAAAAGCATAACATAAAGATAATAGAGCTAAGGTCGAATCCAGGCCTCCACTAACACCTAAAACAACTTTGTTAATTCCAATATATTCCAAACGTTTGATGACGCTTGCAGCTTGAATATTGATAATATCCGTATAATCTTCTTTGTTCTTAGGAACAAAAGGCAATCTTTCCAAAGTCTTTTCAAAAATGAAATCTTCTTGTTCTTCCAATTCATAAGCTACCCTACGAATATTTAAATCACGAGCAATTTCTTGAACCTTTTTATAATAGCTATTATTACGACGGGCATGATGTAATTTTAAGATATCAAAATCGCCGTAGATAATATCGCTATGAAGATTGATTTCCTCATTTTCAGCAATCACTTCACCATTCTCGCAAATTAACTTATGACCGCTAAAAACTACCTCACTAGTTGACTCGCTAGCATTATTAGATACATAGACATAACCGCCATTGAATTTTAAACTAATGCTCTTCGTTAGCGTTTTACGATATTCTTTCTTCCCTATATGAGCAGGACTAGCACTTAAATTAAAACAAATTAAAGCTCCATTGGAGTATAAACGCTCGTTTGGAGAAATAGGTGCCCATAAATCCGCACAAATTTCCGCAGCAAAGTTAACATCTCCCGTCGAATTTTCAAAAATAATCTTACCGAAAGCAATCTCTTCCCCAAATAAATTCACACTGGAAACATTTTTACTGATGTCGACCCCCGAAGCAAACCATCTTGTTTCGTAAAATTCACTGGTATGTGGTAAAAAGTTCTTGGGAACGATTCCTAAAATCTTCTTCTTTTGGGTAATAAAACTGCAGTTATAAATGGTATCATTGATAAAAATATAAGCACCAAAAATAACCACCCCACGATAGGTATTATTCTGCAAGAAAAATTTAATCGCTTCTAAACAGTCATCGTATAGATATTTTTGAAATACCAAATCACCAATCGAATAACCACTGATACAAAGCTCAGGAAAACAAATAAAAGAAGGGTTTTTTAGCTTTGCTTCTTCGACTTGCTTCAACATCTCCCTAACATTAAACATTGGATCGCCGACACGAGTAATAGGACTCGCTGCAGCTACCTTCAAAAATCCATGTGAGTACATTAATTTTCCTCCTGATATAATTGATTGGCTTTAATATAATCTGCTACTTCTTCCAGTAGCAAAGAATCATCTTTACTCAAACGATAAGCAGTTGATGATATATATATTTTATCAAACTCATTTAAAATAATAAAGTGGTTTCGGGTCTTTTTTAATACTTCATTGGATTCGATAATCGCTTCAATATCATAATCTTCCCTTGGCATAATGATAAATTGATTTTGATATACCACATCAGGATATTTAATCCATTTTTCAATCTCCGCTAAATTATCCGCTCCCATGAGAAAGTACGCTCCCTGAAATTGTTCCATCGTACAATAGGTCCCACAAAACTTCTCTTGTTCGAATTCGAATGTTGAGATGGTCGCTTTATTGTCTAGTTTCTTACAAACCAGTAGTAACATTTCTAAACGTTTATTATCTTTTTCTAAGCCTTGTTTATTGTAAACATTCCCCGCCGGCATAAAAATAAACTCACAGCCAGGAAATTGTTCAATAACATATTTTGCTATTTCATAATGCGCTTTGGTTGGAGGATTAAAGGCTCCTCCATAAATAATTCTCATATAAACTCCTGATGATTTGATCATTTACATAATGATTATATCATATTTTCTTCGTTTCTTCACTATTTTATTAAAATATCTTATTTCTTTACTCGATAGTAAAAAAGAGAAAGCGGGCACTTTCTCTTTTCCAAGGAGTGATGAAAAATTTTTATCGTTGTTTACTGATGTAAATATACGCTAAATTACTAGTTAACTGAATCACAACTCCATTTGTTGTGATGTTAACTGATTGGCTAATATCTTCCAGTTGGAAGTTTTTAGCTTCAATCAACTTTCCTGTTACTTGTACAGTAACTTTTTCTTTCATTCCATGTTGATTTCCAATGATAATCAGATATCCATTTTCATCTTCAAATACCGAACCTCGAAGTTTTGGATTTAAATTAACAAAGTAAATATCATCCTTATAGATAGCATGTTTTATAAGTGGTTGAAGTTTACTTCTAAAATTCAAGGCTTGATAAGCATACCGAATCACTTCATTGGTTGGATCAAACTTAATTCTCGTCGGTGCAAACCATAAAATGGACCCTAATACAATAGCTCGTTCCATTTGGTCGATAAATTCCTTGGTTTCAGAACTTGAGAAATCCGTCACATTTTTTGGATTGACCATATTAATCTGAATAAATTCAGGGAAAATATACTTGATGATATTAAAATATTCATCGTATTTTGGACCATTCCAAGTTAAATTTCCAAAGGTATAACTACTATAAATATCACCGATATTCTCTGTCAATATGAACTTATCTTCTCCATATTTTTTTATCTTATCGTGTAGTTTAGCCAGTACTTCTAAATATCCGCGATTGAATTCTCCAATATGTCGATGAGAATGTTCCTTTTGATAACAAGGAAATGGTTCCGCTGAGGCTAGTTGATCCAAATAAATTCCCGTTGTTCCGTAGCCTTTAATTAAAAACTCAGCGGTATCTAAAAGACGATTAGCCCATTCTTGATCCGATGGACAAGAAATAGTAAAACTCTTGATTCCATAGGTTTCAATGTAATTATTACCAGCAACATCTTTCATTGCCATTTTTTCACCAACAGTAGGAGCATAATCACTACCTAGTTCAAAAATACGGGCATTGATATATAAGGTCGGGATTCCTCCATGCTCTCTTACATATTCTAAACCACGAACAAAATCCATCGCTGAACCCAAGTCCATATCCGGATAGTATTCAGGATAATCGGTATCAAAGCCTCCACGATTCCAAGAAGCGATAAACATATGGTTTAAACCATGTTTTTTCCCCTCTTCGTACATCATCGGAATATTTTTAAAAGTATTTTGAATGATATTCCCTTGCCGTTTAAAATTATAACATTGATTTAATCCCCATTGGTCATCTAAATAATCGGGATAATTATGAAATTTTAGATGAGGAGCTAAATAATTGCGATATAACTCTTTCGCATAATGCCAATCTTTTGTATTAACACTGATGACATATTCTCCGCTTTCGTAGATTTCTTGTTTTACCAAATCATGGTACTTCACATAAGTAAGTCCCACGAAGTTTTCTTGAGAGCCGACTTCCGCAACCACTCCAGTCACGGGAAAGTTTAAATCATGAGATCCAAAATACAGACCATTTGCTTGATCATACAAATACATGAAAGTCATCGAAGCTAAACCGCAATAGTTAATCTGGCGATGGTAGGTATTATAGTTTGTTAGGCTTGTTTTCGCTCGCCAAAAATTCTGATAATCTTCCTTTTTATAGCGGTCGACTGGATTAACTGTCTTTTCTCCAGCGTGGTGAGGATAGATAAAGATATTCTTTTTATAATCCTTTCCTAGTTGTAGACCATATAGATTAGGGCCAACAATCTCAGTAACTCGGAAATGTTTATCACAATTTTCTACTGCTATTGTAATCTTCAATTGATCACTTTGGTCACAAACAAAATGAATATCCGCATATACCTCATAGCCATCGAACTTCACATAGATGGAGTCATGAGTATGACTTGAGTAAAGAGGATTACATTGAATCAATTCCTTGTCTAGTAAACCTTTGATGAAAAAAATCGGCATCGGAAAAGCAAACTTTATGTATTCATCATTCGTTTGCTTATTAAACAAAGAAGTAATTCTCAATTCTTTTAAATTGATGGAAAAAGAGTAATCCTTATTTTCCAGAACAAGATTAGTAGCCATTTTTTTCATAGTTTTTCCAAGCCTCATCATTGAGAATTCCTGCATTTGGCATATGATTTGAAATGTAGACACTTGGGTTTAACCCCTTCGCGACTAATTTTTCAACAACCGCCGCTTGTAAAGCCCACATAATATAGGCGGCACCAATTCCACTCGATGGGCATATCCTTCTGTTAATCGCTGGTACTTCAACAAGAGTGTCGGAAAAATTAGAACAATTATCTAAAACGATATCCGCCACTTCAAACAATCTTTTTCCTGAAGGATGTTTTGATGTTAATTTTTCAGAATATTCAACAGCAGTTAAGGCAATGGTCTTAACCCCCATTTCACGAGCAGCTAATACCAATTCAATAGGAAGTTTATTATAACCTGACACGGAGCCGACAATGAGAACATCCCCTTTCCGGATGTTTGCTTGGCCTAACACAAATTGAGGAAAACCCTCAACCATATCGTAGGTAATTTTTTGTACTCCTTGACGGCTACGAAAACGCGTCGGATTGCTAATTTCACAATTAATGCGAATCGGACGTAGAGCCATCATTCCACCAGTACGACCAATGCATTCATGCATTAGCATATGACCAGTGTCGATAATATGCCAAATTCCCTCATTGGCAAGAGAATCAGCAATTACTTCTGCTGCTTTTAAAATTTTATCTTTTTGGGATTTTTCAATTTTTACTAACACTTTTTTCATTTCTTCAAAGTATTGTTCGATAAACATAATTACACCCCGAAATCTATTTTATCAATATCGATGCCCTCATCGAACAATGTTTTTAAAATTGCTCCATAGATGACATCTAACTTACTTTCAATGTAAAATAATTGTCCATTGCTGATTTCATCAACTTTTTTGCGGAATAAATCGATAACAATTTTACCCGCTTTATGGACTCCACCCGTTAAAACAACAGGTAAACGGCGATTAGTACCGCTTTTTAAATAAGCGCGATACCCTAAACTAGCCATTTCTTTGGTTGCTTCTTCAATAATTTTGATACAAGCTTCATCTCCTGCTGTTGCTAATTGGCATACCAAAGGAGATAAGGAAGCCGCTTTTTCTCGTTGATTATTTTCTCGATAAATTGCTCTTCTTAAAATACCAAAATCTTCTATTTCAAAATATTTCATTACTTCGGTTAATAACCGTGTCTTCTTATTATCATCAAAATTTCTCGCACATTCCTTTAGTGCCATTACTCCAATATGATAACCACTTCCCTCATCACCCATCAAGGTTCCCCAACCACCAACAGTATAGTATTTGCTACCGATATAAGCGGTAGCAAAGCTACCTGTTCCTGCAAGAACAACGACGCCATCTTCATCTTTAAACGCAGAAAATTTTAATTCGTCGCTTTCGTGCATAATTTTACTTTTAATTCCTATCGTTTCTTCAAATTCTTCTAAACATTCACGAAAACCAGGAATGAATAAATTACAATATTCAACTTCTGAAGCAAAAACATTCGCTTCATCCAGTGCAGCATTACTCGCTTTCAATACATTTCCCAAGGCAATTTTATAAGATGACAGACCAGCATTTCCACCACCAGCTAGTCCACGACCAAGAATCTGACCAGTTTCATTAAAAACTGCAGCAACTGATTTTGTTCCACCACTATCAACAACCAAATATTTTCTCATCAGTACAAGCTCCTAATTCTTTTTTCGTATTCATCAAATAATCCTTTATTATGCTCATCACCACCATCTACATTTGCACTTTTATAAATAGTGGGGGTAATACCATCTCTTTCATAGTGAGAAATAATCGCCAGTACAATTCGCTGGGCAATATAGGCGCTTGCGATTGTTGAAACAGCACCAATATTGCCGTATTGGGTAACGATAATTCCATCTCCAACGGGAACATGGTTATCGATAACCACATCAGCTAATTCAAATAGATGTTTTCCTGAGGAAACTCTGGAAGTTAATTTTTCCGAAACTTTTTTACTCGTGATGACAATCACAGGATTTTTATTTGCTCTTGCACATTCCGCCATTTCAATCGGAACAGCATTGATCCCTGAATTGGAGACAATTAAAAAAGGTTCAAAAGGCTTTTTATCAACACTATCGAAGATAATTTTTGCGATTCCGGGTAAACGTTCAAATTTCGTACTTCGCACTGCTCCCTCGTGTTGCATTAAGAAGGGTTCCAAAATGGGATTTACTTGAACTAAACCCCCAGCACGATAAAACATCTCTTCCGCGATCATATGAGAATGTCCCGTACAAAAAATATGGAGTAACCCTTTTTGCCGCATAGCCTGATAAATAATCGCTGCTGCTCGGTTGATGTGCTTAGTTTCCTCTACATCTATTATAGTAATAAGTTCTGTTACTTTACAGGTAAAATCTTTATCATCCATATGTTTATCCTTTAATGATTAATACCAAGTGCCATTTTATTGGCACTTGGTATAATAATTTAAAACCGTTGTTTTCTATGAACCGCCCATTAAATAGTAAGTTAATTTGTTATTAACCGTTTCTATTCTTGTTTCAATATCCGAACTTGTTAGTCCTGGAGCATCCCAGAAATTTGTTTCCATTAAGGTCTTGAAATATGTTTGCCAGTTAGGACCAAAAGTATCCGTTGGATAAGGAACTGTTCCTGGATAACTTAAAGCATCAACAAAATATTTACGATAAGGTTTTTGAGCAATCCAACTCTGAATATCAGCAGTTGATGAACCAGGTAATCCCATACCAGCACCACAAGCAATTGCTTGACCTTCTGGACCTGAGAAGTATTCCAATACCTTCCATGCCCATGCAGAATTTGATGTACATTCAGGAATTGTCCAGCAATTTAGGAAAGTATGAGATGTTTTCTCACCACTGGTTCCGATTGGTAAAGGACGAACAACAAAGTTAGCTCCTGCATTTTCTACAGTATTAACTTGAGATAAACCACCAGAAATCATCGCTGCATAACCACCAGAGAAAGAAGCGCTGAATCCGCCGTGTTCTGTTGTTTCTGATAGTGACATAACACCATCTTTTTCAATTAAATCATATAAGAACTTCACACCAGCTATTGAACCAGGAGTGTTTAGTAAACTTTCATTCTTAACAGGATCAAAGAATTTCCCGCCGAATAAATAGAACCAAATATAAACTGGATCTGGGTTAGAATCAAAAGAATATCCCCAAACATTGTCTGGTTGTGCTGCAAATTGCAAGCAAATATTCTTAAAATCTTCTACTGTCCAATCATCGCCTGGTATAGTAATCTTGTATTTGTTGAATAAATCTACATTCAACATCATACATTTTGTTGTAACGTCACGAGCAACGGCATATACCTTATCTTCATAATATAGTCCTTGTCTTACTGAAGGATATAAATCATTTAGATACTCTTCTGTTACAAATTCATCCAATGGAAGAATTGTTCCATTAGATGCGAACAAAGGAATTTTGTCCGATGCTAACATCATAACATCAATTTGTTCCGAACTACCACCCGCAAGTTTAGCGCCAGCAAGTTTTGTTAACATGGTTTGATAGTAACTTGAAATCTTTACGAAGTTTAAGGTAACATTATAATCTTCGTACTTTTTTTCAAATCCTGCTTTCAATCCTGTTAAACCATCGTGTGCTGGATCCCACCAAGAATATACATTAACTGTAGCATTCTTGGTCAATTCTCCACCTTTGTCTTGTTCTTTATTACATCCTACAAATACTGTAAGAGCAAAAAAGAACGTCAAAATCAAAATTAGTTTTTTCATTTTTCCCTCCGTTTTTTTATTTTTCTTCTCTTTGAGAAGTAGTGGACTGTTTATACTCCAGTAAATCCAGAACTCATTTGTGAACTAACAAAGTGTTTCTGGAACAAAATATAAATAATTAAAATCGGTAGAATAGAAATAACAGAACCAGCCATTAATATCGATTGTTTTGTTTCCCATTCTGATAGTAACTTTAATCCCAATGTCCATGTCCATTGAGTATCCTTTTGTAAGATAATCGATGGCCATAAGTAAGCATTCCATGTTCCTCTAAAGGTCAGAATCGCAACCGTTGCTAGTACTGGTTTTGAATTAGGAAGAACAATTCTAAAGAATACTCCCGCCCAAGAACAGCCATCAATGATTGCCGCATTTTCTAAGTCCTTAGGAATTGATAAGAAATATTGTCTGAATAAAAAGATTGCTGTTACACTTCCTGATAAAGCTGCTCGCAAGATTAAAGCCCAGTGACTGTTTAATAGTCCTAGTTTAACCATAATCGCAAAGTTAGGTATCAAGGTAACATAGGATGGAATCATCATCGTCGATAATAATAAGATGAAGATTATTTTGTTTCCTTTAAAACGCAATCTCGCCAATGCAAAAGCTGCCATCGATGATACAAAGATACTGCATAAAGGAATGACCGCTGCTAAATATAATCCATTAAACACCATGCGTCCAATATCGTATATTTTTGCTAGAGCGATAAAGTTTTCAAGAGTAAATGGCCTAGGAATTAAATTGAGCGGCGCTTCATGATAAATTTGATAATTTGTCTTGAACGCAGAAGCAAATGTCCATAAAAATGGAAAGATCAGGGTAATACATAATAAAATCATAAATCCATTGTAAAGGATACTACCAATTAATTTCTTGTATTTAAGTTTCATATGCTTTTTTACTTTTAGTTTAGCTTCCATGATCTTCACCTACATCTTCTCTTCTCGTTTTAAAACGAAACGTAAAATGGTAAATCCTAAAATCAACAGGAATAATATCCAAGCTAATGCTGCTGCATAGCCCATCTTATAATTCTGGAAGGCTTGCGTATAAACGTAATACATCAAAGAACTGGTATTTAAACGTCCCTGAGTCATGATTAACACAATTTCAAAAATATTAAACGCTTCAAGAACAAGGAGAATTGTAATCGCAAATGTTGTCGGTCTTAACATAGGAATTGTTATATACCACAATTTTTGAAACTTGTTCGCTCCATCTACTTCTGCCGCCTCATATAAAGTATCAGGAATTGTTTGTAAACCTGATAAGAACATAATCATATAATAACCACTCATCTGCCATATTCGCATAATGATAATCGAATTTTTTGCCCATTCTGTTGTTGATAACCAACCCGGTGGATTTTGAACTCCTAAAGAAGTTAGAATGCCATTTATCATTCCTTCACTGGTATTAAACATCCACTTCCAAACCAAAGAAATGGCTACTGTTGATATAATACAAGGCAAGAATAAACAGGCACGGTAGATAGGGGTCATCCCCTTTACTTTTTTATTCAATAAAATAGCAAAAAATAAAGAAATAACCAATACGGTTGGAACTAAACCGATAACATAATAGACAGTATTCCATAGATAATCCCAAAAGAAGATATCCTTAGTCAGTAAATTAATATAATTGGCGAATCCAACCCATTTTGGGGCAGATAGCATATTCCAATCGGTAAAAGAGATAAACAAGGAATATAACATTGAAAAGGCAGTAAAGACCAGAAAACCAGTTAATACTGGTGCAATGAAAAGCCAACCAGTCAATGCTTCTTTCTTTGCCAAGGTTAAATGATACCATTTCTTTTTTTGACTTTTTGGTGGTTGTATACAACCATTTACCTTATTTTCCATTTTTCACCTCGAAAATACTTATCTTTTTTAACCACGAAGCAAGTCATTTTAATTCTCCATAGTAACACTGAACTTATATTTATCGCCACGATATAAACTCTCTGTAAATTCATAAGGGCGATTATTTTTATTGTAGGTTAGCCGTTCAACAGCCAATAAAGGAGAATTCACCTTGACTTCCAACATTTCTGCTTGTCTTTGATTAGCCAGAGTAGCTTCAATCGTCTGACTAGCTTTACAAGGTTCAATTAGATATTTTGAAGATAATATTGCATATAACGACTTTGTCAGATCGTGTTTTTCCAAATCAGGAATTAAATAAAAGGGTAAATGAACTTTTTCATAGGCCATTTTGACGCCATCAGCACAGCGAATTCTTTCTAAAATATAAATTTTACTGCTTTCTGATAAATCCAATTTGCTCGCTATTTTTCTTGAAGGAACAGTTAACTGAATATTCAAGAAAATAGTCGAAGGTTCTTTTCCAATACTTGCCATTTCTAATGAGAAACCTTGCAAGACATTTAATTGCATATCCGCTTTCTTTTCACTTATAAAGGTTCCTTTTCCTTGAGCCTTTACAATCAATCCTTGATTAGCTAATAATTCAAACGCATGGCGAGCCGTAATTCTAGAAACATTAAATATCTCACATACTTCTTGTTCTGTGGGCATTTTTTGTCCACTTTGCATTTGATTCGTCAGAATCATCTTCTTATAATATTCAAATATTTTGTAATATAACGAACTATTTGCCATTTGCCACCTCTTACTTGTTATAACAATATAATATCATATTGTAATAAACTAGTCAAGAATTCTAAAAAAATTAGCTTATTATCGCTATTTTTTTTATCCCTTGTAGCAACTCTAAAATATCAGCAAGCAATTCATCACTGGTAAAATCGGGAATATTGAAGTATTCAATGACCAAGTTCGCATTTGGCGTATATTGTTTATATAGTTGATAAAATCTTTGATAATCAAAGGTGCCTGAACCAATCCTTTGGTGATCATCGCTTAAGCCATTGTTATTATGAACATGATAGCCCAATATCCGATGATTAAGTTTTTTAATGACATAGGAATAATCATAGTTATTGATATTCATATGGCCAATATCAATCAAAGCGTATAAATCATAATCTAAAATAAACTGAACAAACTCTTGGTCAGTAAAAAGAGGAGCTCCCTTGCTTGGTAGTGCCAATGTTTCTACCAGTAATTTTAGATTGTTTTCTTTACATAATTGATTAAGAATCAAGCAATTCTTGATTGCATTTTGTTGCTTTTCTTTTCGCTCTTCTGGTTTGATAGTACAATTATTCGTATGAAAGACGATTTCTGTACTACCATATTGATGGCAAAACTCAATCGTTTTTTTCCAGTTTGTTATCATTTTATGATAAGCTTCTGAATCGTATTCGCTCGTCGATTCACAGTCTACCATCGGAGAATGGAATGTTGAAGGTCGATCACCAATCTCTGTTTGCAGTTTTTGTAGTTCTTTTATCTTTTGATCCGTTAAGGCAGAAATGAAATATTCCAATCCAATCGGAAAATCAGCTTTTTTTAAGACTTCCTTGATAATTCGATAATCTTTATTTCCGTTCAAAATGGTACTAATATAACATTTAGTCATATTCATCATTTCCTTCATCTATTTCGATTATAACACACCATTTTTTTAAAAACAACCCCTTTTCTCAAAGAAATAAAACTCGATATGACAACGCTTTCATATGATTATAACCTTTTAAATAAGTCATTATATCGACTTGAATATGATGTTATACCTTTTTTTATTTAAATGATTTTCGTTTATTGACAGCCTTTTTTGGCTATGTTATGATTGACTTAATTGAGGAGGATTCCGATAAAATGATCGTTTTTCTAATTGCCAGCCTTATTTTACTTTTCACTATTTGGATAACCTCTACTGCTAGTTTAAAAGCGGATTTTAAGACACGCTCTTTTAAACAAAATTATCAAATCACAACAGCAAAACTAGAAATAGGAGAAGAATTGACTTCACCCTCTAACTTAAATAGTCGCGATCATCAGTTTTACGAAGTTAGTTCAGTGTCTAATCGAGTTTCTTGGTCAACCAAATTAACCCTTGACCAAGAAAAGACTGATGTTAGAAGTATAGTCATCGATTATACCGGGAAAACGAGTGCTTCTTGTCCTAATATCTGGCTATCCCTATATAATAATCATACCAGCTGCTGGGAAGTCGTTTCAGAAATCTCTCTTTCTACTGCGAATACCCACAAACAAATTGTCCTATCGCATGACTTGTCTCGTTTTATCACCGATCATCGGGACATGAAGATACGTTTATCTGGTTCTAATTCATCATCTTTTACCTTGCAAACCGATTATTTATCCGTAACTATCTATGCAAAGACCATCAAAAATGTCATCACTTGTCTTCCTGAATCCTATGATATTGAACAAGGAACTCTTATTTGCGGAAAGCTTGAGTCTTTAAAGAAAAAGGATAACAATGCAATCGCTATATCCTCTGATTCAAAACATCAAACGGCTGTTCAAATTCACTTTAATCTTCCGATAACAGCCAACCGAATTCACACCTTAACAGTTACCTTAAATACCAAAGATACAGGCTTTTCTGGTTGTACTTCTCTTTCTTTACTAAATTATCAAACAAAAACTTTCGATTTGTATAAAATGGAAGATAGTCTACTGGAAGTTGCTTCTTTCTCCTTTACCCTTCTCGACCAATTAGAGATAGCCAATTATATTTCACCAACCAATAAATTCACACTACGAATCGCTAATTCATCTTCTTCACCATTTACAAAAGAGATTAATTTTGGGGAAGTACTGATTGAAGTTTCAGAAAACGAAAGTTTTACTATTGCCCAGATTTCCGATATCCATGAACTCATCGGTCATGAACATTTTCTTGCAATAATCGACGAAATCAATCGCAATAATGAAGTTGATTTCACCATTATCACAGGAGATGTTACCGATCATGGCACACCAGCACAATATGATCTATATTGTCAAGACATCAAAGAATTCAAAAATCCAGTTTATACCCTACCAGGAAATCACGATAATCGCTGGTGGAATGCCAATGGTAAAAATGATTATATCCGCCATCTAGGTCCTTTATATCAATCATTTAATTATAAAGGAATCCATTTTGTGCTACTAGATACTTCGGTAAACTTTGAGCTTGATGAGAAAATCAACAAAGTCCAACAAGAATGGTTAATCAACGATTTATCCTTATTACCAAAAGAAATGCCGATTATCTTCTTCGGCCATCATCCATTTTTTATCCATAACAATGTAACAGGACGCGATGAATTGTTTAGAATTGCGGAAGGATATAATTTAATTGGTTACCTATCAGGTCATATGCATTTCTATGAAAATTTTATCGAAAATGGTATCCCTATTATCATCATTTCCTATATCAAAGACAATGCAAAACAAGAATATGTAACCATTCATTTCACTTCACGAACTTATTATATTTATAAACACCAAGCGTCAACTTCTAGTAAAGAATTGTGGTTAACAGGAACAATGGTAAATACAAGAAAACCGACCTTTACGATTGAGCCTTTGATTATTGCTGATAATGGGAATGTAACCGTAACCACTCGTATAACTGATGCCCCCGATGCTATTATTAATGTTCAAGCACGAATTGATAATTATGGACCTTATACCCCATTAACCAATATCGGCGATAATACCTGGCAAGCGACGATTGATATCTCCGCTTATCAACCATCAATTCCCTATGGTCATCATTTCATCGGTGTTGAAGTCTTTGATGAAAATAACTACTTGTGGGCAAACTACCGCAATTATGAATATTCAGGTGGAAGCCTTACAACAAAATGGATTTTCACAACAAACGACCTCATCCAATCAACACCAACTTATGATAAAGGAACTGTCTATGTAGGTTCTTATGACCACCATTTATATGCGATTGATGATGAAACAGGCTTATCCAAATGGAGTTTTAAAACTGGCGATTCTATTATTTCAAAACCGGTTATCTATCAAAAGGCCAAAACTGACTATGTCTTATTTGGCTCCAACGATAAACATCTATACTGTTTACAGTCACAAACCGGAAAACTCGTTTGGAAATATCAAACTAAGGGCAGTGTGATGTCAGATCCTATCATTGAACAGGATATGGTCATCTTTGGTTCTGGGGATGGTCATATTTATGCTATCGATGTAATCCAAGGAAAACTAATCTGGAGCTATCAAGTTGAAGGATTAATGCGACAACAACCGCTTGTTCAAAAGGGAATTTTATATGCTTTTGTTCGTAATACCTACATTTGGTATGCACTCAATGTAAATGATGGTACCTTAGTGTGGCGCGGGAATGCCAACACCAATGAGTCCTACTTCGTTTGTGGGGATGTAAGACCGGTAATTGCTGGGGGAAAACTTTGGTGTATAGATGCACAAAACTTTCAATTTGGCCATCTGGATATTAAAACCGGAGCTCTTGTATGGACAGCAAGTTCCATAGAAGTCTCATCCCGTGGAATGGCAACTGATGGAATCAATATTTACTATGTAGCTAATGGCGGTAGAGAAATCTATGCCCTTGATACCCAGACATATCGAGAAGTTTGGCATTTAGATCTCAGATGTAACGGAGCAGATAGCGATTTACAACCACTGATGATTGATTGTGGAATTATCTATGATAAGGGACGAATCATTCATGTCGCTGAACGAGGTAGAATCACCATTATTGATGCCAATAAGGGTTGTATCCTCCACTGTTATGATGCCGTTGGTTATCCAGAACGCGTATTCTGGTCAACTCCAGAGGTCGCTAACAATAAAATCTATATTTCAGGAATTGATGGAAAAGTGTACTCCATTTCCTATCCTGATTAATAATGTAATAAAAAAAAGTGATTCAATAGTTTACGTGTATTGAATCACTTTTAATTTACTCCATTTAGAAGGATGATTTTTCTAGGTCATACTATTATTTTTAAGAAAAAAAGT
>JAAYBG010000111.1 GCA_012718985.1 Acholeplasmataceae bacterium | reverse complement strand
CTTGATCGAGTAGCTGTTGAACTTGTTCATTTAGATGTAAACAAATTATTCATAAACAATATCGGTGGTGCCAGAGGTTATGGAGAAAATGATCTTGAAAAAATAACGATTTTTGGAAATCAACTTACTGATTTCCAAAATGTTCACTTTTTGCCACCAAAAAACTCCTTGGGAAATCTCGGTTTAAAAATATTAAGAATCAAAGCAGTTCGTAATCTTTTGCTTGAACATCCTGTTATCAAACATAGTGAATGTATCAAATGTGGAGAATGCGTCAAAATATGTCCTCCTAAGGCGATGACAATCAAACCAGGACAATTTCCTAAATTAGATAAATCTCGTTGTATTAGATGTTGGTGTTGTAGTGAAGTTTGCCCAAAAAATGCAATCAAGAAAAGTAAACGTCCAATCGCTGGTAAAATTATTTTCTAATATTGTGATTAATCGCCAACAAAAAAAGTAGCTTTTGCTACTTTTTTTTATCTTACTAACTCTCTATCAATTTACCTTTTAAATGCCAGGTATATGCTTTTTCTATTTTCACTTTCACAATCTTTCCAACCAATTCCAAATCTCCCGGAAAATTAACTAGTTTATTATGAATAGTATATCCCGTCATAATGTCTTCTTTTTTATCGGATGTCCCTTCTACTAAAACATCGACAATTTTCCCTTCAAAACGCTTGTTTCCTGCTGCAAATCCATCATTGATTAATTTATTTAAAATGAGAAGTCGTTCCTTTTTCACTTCGCTTGTAATATTATCTTCGTATTTACTCGCTGGTGTTCCTTCTCGGGGTGAAAATATGAAAGTATACGCTCCCTCAAATCCTGCTTTTGTAACTAAATCCAATGTTTCTTTAAAATCTTCTTCTGTTTCTCCCGGAAAACCGACAATAATGTCTGTTGTAAGAGAAATGTCAGGGATTGCTTTTCTTAATTTATTTATTTTTTCAAGATACTCTTCCTTTGTATATTTTCGATTCATTTTTTTAAGGATGGTATTGCTTCCTGATTGAACTGGCAAATGCAAATGAGGCATAATATTCCCTCTTCTTGCCATAACTTGGATTGTTTCATCATCTAAATCTTTGGGATGAGAAGTGGTAAAACGAATCCTTTTTATTTTTGTTTTACTTAGATCATTCAATAAATCTGCAAATTTATATTCACAATTTAAATCTTTTCCATAGGCATTCACATTTTGCCCTAATAAGGTTATCTCAGCATACCCTTCATCAACTAGAGTTTCTACTTCCCGAAGAATATCCTCTGGCTGTCTTGAACGTTCTCTTCCGCGAGTGTATGGCACGATACAATACGTGCAAAATTCATCACAGCCATACATGATATCAACCCAAGCTTTGCATGAATGTTCACGTTTCACCGGCATTTCTTCAATAATACTTCCTTCATTTGAATACACTTCAACAACTTTTTCGCGTTTTAAGAAAGCATCTGATAAATATTCTGGTAGTTTATAGATATTATGTGTTCCAAAGACGATATCCACCTGGGGATGTTTTTTCTTAATTGTTTCAACCGTTTTTTCTTCTTGTGGCATACATCCACATACCCCAAGAATCAAATTAGGATTTGTCTTCTTTAAACTTTTTATTCTACCTAGTTCCCCGAAAACTCTTTCTTCTGCGTTTTCTCTAATCGCACAAGTATTAAATAAAATCAAATCGGCTTCGGTTACGTTATTTGCAAAGCGAAACCCTAACATTTCCAAAATGCCAGCAATTTTTTCACTATCAGACAAATTTCCCTGACAACCATATGTTTTTATATGATACTTTAAATTGTTTCCTAACCCGATTAATTCATCAGGAATATGAAATATCCTATTCTCAATATTTTTATTCATTCTTTTGCGAGCATTTATTAGTGATGGCGCAAAATATTTACTATATTCTTTTTTCATTGATTCCCCTTTGCTATAAATCCTTTTTCTATTGTAACAAAAAAGATTGTTTTTTTCAAGTTAACGTTTCTTTTTGCTTTCATTCGTGTTAAAATAATATCGGTGAGTAAATTATGGATGATATTATTATTAGATGCTATTTAAGATACCCAAAATCTACCATACAAGACTTGTTGAAGCTGGTT
>JAAYBG010000110.1 GCA_012718985.1 Acholeplasmataceae bacterium | reverse complement strand
TATCGATGAAATTCTTCCTCAGCAATCGGTTTAGAGAAATAAAATCCTTGTAATAAATTAATCTTATATTCCCCTGCTTTCTTCATCATTTCAACGTTTTCGATACCTTCACAAATGATTAGCTTTTCATTTTTTTCAGCAAACTCAATCAGCATTTCTGCATATCTCGTTTTCAAGAACGATGAATCTTCATCTTCTTGTAAGAAATCACGATCAAGTTTAATGATATCCAGTGGTAGCGAACCAATTTTTTCCAATATCGTATGATCCATGGCAAAGCCATCCACCGCAATCTGGAAACCTAATTCTTTCAGTTTTGTCAGGTTATTTCTTACTATATCGTGCTTTTCAAAAATAGCAAATTCGATGATTTCCAAGGTAATGTTTTTCGCAAGAACACGATATTTCTTAATTAAATTCTGGAAATTCATAATTAAGTTTTCATTAGCTAATTGTTTCGGACTCAAGTTCATCGATAATTGAAAGTGTTTGCTTGGGAACATCTTTTTCAATTGTAAGAATTCTTTAATCAAACATTCAATTCCCCAGTTACCGACCCAGTTAATATCTCCTGATTGTTCAATAATATGAATAAATTTATTAGGGGATAAGACACCATATTCCGGATGTTGCCAACGTAGTAATGCTTCTGCTCCATAAACACTATTATTTTCAACATCAATAATCGGCTGATAGTAAAGCATAAACTGTTTGTTATCAATGGCTTCTCTGATCTCATCATAGAACCTGACATTTTCGCCTTCCTGAACACCCATTTCATCAGAATATAGAACAATAGAGTCCCCTCCTTCACGCTTGGCAATATACAAAGCTAAATTAAGGGAATTAAATAATTGTTTGAAATTACGACCATGGTAAGGATAATAGGCAATCCCAATACTAACATGTTGATTGGTCTCTGCTCCACCAGCTACTTTAATCGGTAAAGAGCCTGCTTCCTTAATTCGCTCTGCCAAACGCATGATTTCCGCACGGGAATAATCACTACGAATAGAGATAAGAAATTCATCTTTACTATATCTTCCGATTTGTACTTTTTGAGGTAAAGCTCTGTCGATATTACTAACAAATCGTTCTAATATCTTTTGCGCTTCTCTTTCCCCAAAAATACTAATCACTTCATCGAACTTATCGAAACTTAGCAACATCAACGAAAAGGACATATCCTTAGGAATCTTACTAATATGAGAAGTAATACTGAAAACAATTTCGTTTTTTGATAGAGCACCATCGATTAATAAGGTCATTTCATCACGATAATTGCGATAGTCCCTACGAAAACGATAAAAGACAATAATTGCCAGTACAACCGTTATTAATATTGCCAAGATAGAAACAAAGACCAATGCTCCATCTGACCAGTTTATTATTTTTAGAAACATATCTTCACCCCTTCTTAGCTTTCTTTACGGTAGCGATTTGTTTTGTTTTGTCGATATTATATTCATTAATTAGTTCAATTGATTCCTCAAAAGAAACCCCTTTACTAATTAAGTATCCTTGAATAATATCGCATCCCATTTTGATTAATATTTGGTTTTGATCATCTTTTTCAACACCTTCAGCGATAATATCCAAATCAAGGCTCTTGGCCAAGGAAACAATTTTGTTTACAATTGCCCGCGAGTGCTTGTCGGTTGCCAAATGGCGAATAAACTCTTTATCTATTTTAATGGTGTTAATTGGTAATTCTTTTAAGTAAAGCATAGAGCTATACCCTGTACCAAAGTCATCCAGATGGATTGAAAATCCCTTGTCACGTAATAAGTTTAGTTTTTCAATAACATAACTGAAATTTTCCATCAAGAATGTCTCGGTAATTTCAATTGCAATCGTGCCTGGATGTAAATCATATTTCTTAGCACAATCCAATACTTCATTGACAAATCCTGCTTGCATCAATTGCACCGGAGAAACGTTCATCGAAATATGAATTCCATGTTTTTCAAACTCTTTTGCTGCAGCAAATGTTCTTTCCATAATATAACGACCAATTTGAATAATCATATTATTCTTTTCCGCAAGTTCGATGAATACCGATGGTGATTGGAATTTATATTTTGGATTATCCCAACGTACCAATGCTTCAAAACCGACAATTTTTTGTTTTTCGTTATTGTATTGTGGTTGGAAAAACATGACAAACTCTTCTCTTTCCAAGGCAGTGGACAAGTCTTTTGTCATCGCTTGTTCTTTAGTTGCTGCCGTTGAGAAAGAAGAATTGTAAACAGAGTAACGAATCGATGTCAACGACTTCGCTTGCGTTAAGGTTATCTGACAATTATCATAGGCCTTTCTGGCATCTAATTTTTCATATTTTTGTGGTTCTATGTTAAATATACCACACTTGATATCAACAATCAAATTATTACCATCAATTTCTACTGGTTTTTTGAAAAGAGTAATCATCTCATCAATATAAGC
>JAAYBG010000109.1 GCA_012718985.1 Acholeplasmataceae bacterium | reverse complement strand
TGGCAAATGGAAAAATGCGGGTAAAACGATGAAATATGTCAGAAGCGAACAAGGATTCTTATTGGTCGTGGTAATCCCGACAGCAATTTTCTTAGTATTTGAAGCCTTTGTATTGGTTACTAACATCATGAAAATTAAACAAGAAAAAGTAGCTAGTGAAAAAGCGAAAGAACATGAAGAAGAATTAGCGAAAGCTAAATTAGAACTTGAAGCGGAAAAAGAAAAGATTAGAGCTCAAGTATTAGCTGAATTAGAAGCAAAAAAGAACGAGAAACAAGAATAAACTAATTTAATTTAGTTTCTTCTTGAAAGAGGGTATTATGGTTGAATTTTCAAGATATTACATAGAATTCTTACGTACTTTCTTTTCAAATATTTGGTTATTCTTAACTAGATTGTGGGAAGCATTCTCAAATTTATTATTCCATGATATTGTTGGATATTTTGAATATCTAATTAATTCGAGTAATAGATTTAATTTATTGGATTGGATTGCTGAAGTTATTGTTTTAATTATTAACTTAGCATTTTTCACTTTTCTAATTTTAAGAGGAATCCAATTAGCAAGAAAGTATATTCGTTTCACTCGCCGTGAAATCGAAAAGGATTCATTGCTTGAAGAGATATCAATGTTAAATGCAAAGACTGCGGAACTTGTTGATGAAAAGAACAAGATTTTAGCACTTAAGGTAGGTGGAGGTGCCGGAACTTATTCACCTGAAAAAGAAGAGTTTGGCATCAAGGATGAAAAGGAGAAAGCAGCATTACCATCACGGTTTACAAAATTAACTGCTGTTGATGAGGAGTATAAGTCAAAGATAACATCGATTATAATGGAACCGGAAGATATGATTGATTTACCGGAACTTGTTAGTCGCTTTATCGGCTTTGCTGCATCACAATTAAAATTGTATTATGCAGAGAGAGAAATCAGAGCTTTCTTTGCTGGTATGGCTACCTCAAAAATCCTTATTTTGCAAGGTATATCTGGTACAGGTAAAACCTCACTACCATATGCTATGGGTAAATTTTTCAAGAGAGATGCTGCAATTATCTCTGTGCAACCATCTTGGCGTGACCGAGCAGAGATGATTGGTTACTTGAATGAATTTACCAAGAAATTTAACGAAACAGATTTCTTAAAAGCATTATATGAAGCAACGTATCGTGAAGATTTGAATATTATTATTCTCGATGAAATGAATCTAGCGAGAATTGAGTATTATTTTGCTGAATTCTTGTCAATTATGGAAATGCCGAATGTAAATGAATGGAAAATCGATATTGTTCCTGCTGTTTTGGAAAACGATCCTAAAAACTTCAGGGAAGGAAAGATATTGGTTCCTCAGAATCTATGGTTTGTAGGTACTGCGAACCGTGATGATTCTACATTTACCATTACTGATAAAGTATATGATAGAGCAATTACCATTGAGATGAATTATCGAGCACAATATATTGACGCTCCTTATACGGAAGCAGTAACGATGAGTTATGATTATATGGAGCACCTTTTTCAAGAGGGAATTAAAGCAAATCCAATAGATAGTAAATTAATGGATAAGATTATCAAAGTCGATAGTTTTATTGCCAAGACGTTCAAGATTACTTTTGGTAATCGTATTATGAAACAATTAAAAAACTTTATCCCAGCATATGTTGCCTGTGGTGGTAAAGATTTAGAAGCAATTGATTACTTCATCTCAATGAAAATATTGAGAAAGTTTGAAGCATTGAATTTATCATTCTTACAACAAGAAATAGCACAACTAATTGCGTTGTTTAATAAATTATTTGGAAAGGATACTTTCTCAATATCGATTGACTATTTGACTGAACTATTAAAAACTGTATAGAAAGTTGGTATCTAGATGCGAGTTAAAGATGATTTAGACCTATATTATGAAAGTCTCGAAGCACTCTTAGTAAAAAACGAAAAAGAGAATGCTTTTCCTGAATATTTTTATAATTCGTTTCTAGCTGGGAAAAATAGTGTTTATCGTAAAGAATT
>JAAYBG010000016.1 GCA_012718985.1 Acholeplasmataceae bacterium | reverse complement strand
GTTGTCGCAACAACAGAATATGATATGAGTCCTGAAGCGGAAATTGAGTATTATGATGAGTTGATTGTAATGAAGGGAAAATTATTAGCTTTCAATCGAAACGATTTATCAGCTAACCAAAAATTAGCTTATGACGTTATTTTAGATTATATCAACCGCAATTTAAAATATTTTGAATTCACCGATGAAGGAGAAAATATCTATTTCTACTATGGAACGCAATTAGGTAGTTATCTTGGTTATCAAGCGCAATTACCATCGATTATAGCGGAATATCGCTTTGATAATAAACGCGATATCGAAAACTATTTCCAATATTTAATTACAACACAAGCAGATTTCGAAGCACTTTTCATGTTTGAAATGTCAAAATTGACATCTGGAAAAGGAAATCCGATGACTGATTTTGTTATAGATTTAGTCATTGAACAATGCGATGCTTTTATTAAGGCAGAAGGAGAAAACTATTTAATCACTGTCTTCAATGATCGAATCGGCTCTTATGATTTCTTAACATCATCAGAAGTAAGTGAATATAAAGCGAGAAATGCTCAATATGTAAATGAAAATTTTGTTGGTGCTTATGTGTGGTTGAAAAATAGTTTGTTGCAATTAAAAGCGGCGAACAATGACGAGTTACGAGGATCATTATCAGATACTGAAACAGGAAAGAAGTATTATGAAATTATGTTCCAAAGAAAATGTGGTTCAGATATGACAATTCCTGAGTTGATTACCTATATTGAAGCCAAAATAGCTGAAGCAGAAGGGTATAGTAAATATTATTCTGAATATAGCGGTAATCTGATGGAGGATGCTAAATTAATTGTTTATGATGATAAAAAAGAAATTGAATATTATCCATCATTAAATGGTGTAATTCCTTTCTTACAAAAAGCAGTAAAGGCTGATTTCCCTGAACTACCAGTAGAATTGGTATTTGGGAAAGATATTGTTGTGAAAGAAGTGCCACCAGCATTGCAAGAAAATTCATCACCTGCATTTTACTTGATATCACCTATTGATGCGAATACTTCCGAAGTCTTTTATATCAATCCACCAGATTTTAGTGAGGTTGATAACTATATGTTTACTACCGTCACTCACGAAGCTTGGCCAGGACATATGTTTCAAAATATTTATTTTAAAAATACAGATGCTCATGATGTGCGTAAAATTATTAGTTATAAAGGTTATTCTGAGGCTTGGGCAGTGTATGTTGAAAACTATTGCCCTAAATATGTCATTGATAATTATGCTATGCAACAAATGTTCTTACTTGATCCAATCAGTTCATTAAGTGCATGTAGAACGGATATCGGTGTTAACTATGAAGGTTGGGGAATAGAAAAAATTATCGAAAGTTATGGACTTACAATGGATGATGTTACTAGCGGACGTTATAAATGGAGTAGTGGAGATACGGTTAGTTTAGATGATTTTGAAGAAATCTATTATTTCTACGTAGAAGTTCCAACCAATTATTTGATGTATTATTTCTCTTTTGCTCAAATGATGGATATAAAAAATGAGTTTAAAGAAGCTATGGGAGTTTATTATAGCGATAAATTGTTCCACACAATTTACCTTGAAACAGGAGATGCTTCTTGGCCAATTCTTAAGCAAGTATATGAAGAGTATGCTGCTATTTGGGGAACAGAAGGAACAGCAAGGAAATAAAGAATTATAAAGCCTTATTTTAAACAATATTTTTTGTTCGAAATAAGGCTTTATTTAGCTAAACGCTGAGGATTAAAAATAAAAATTGATTGATATTTTCATATATTCATGGTATAATCACCAAGATGAAGAAATTCCAACATTTAGGGAGGAATATAAAATGAAAAAAAGAATATTTATAGCAATGGCCTTGTTTTTAGCCTTGCTTTTATTTGCAGGTTGTAAGAAAAGAGAAACAATAGAAGATTCTCTAGGATTTCAATACCATTTGAATTCAGATAAAACTTGCGAAATTGTTAATTATGTCGGGAATAAAGGAATTATCGTTATTCCACAGAGTTATACAAATCCTGATGGTATCCAATATAAAATCATTTCTATTGCGAAATCCGCTTTTATGAAAAATAAGACTATTACAGAGGTTACTATTCCTGATAATATCACTTCTTTAGGGGAAAAAGCATTTAGAAATGCAACCAATTTGAATAAAATTACAGTAGGAACAGGGATTACTGCTTTTTCAAGAGAAACGTTTTACAATTGTACTAATCTAACGAATATTACGATTAAAGGAGAGATTAGTATTGTTGATACATATGCGTTTTATGGTTGTAAAAACCTTGTAACTTTAGTTTTACCTGCTACTGTGGAAAGAGTCGAAGCTGCTGCTTTCTCTGGATGTGTGAAGCTAGCCAATCTTAGTTTTAATGGGGGTAACCCTGAAAATGAAAGCCGGTTACAATATATTGGAGACAATGTTTTTAAGAATTGTAAAGCATTTACGGTACTAAATATTAGCGATAGTGTAAGTGAATTTGGTGAGACGCCATTTGCTGGTTGCAGTAATGTTGTTGAGATTAACATTGGTAGTGGTGTTCATACCATTGCTGAGACAACTTTTGCTGGCTTAATTAGATTAGAGAGAATTAATGTTTCTGAAAAAAACACGACATATAAAAGCATTGATGGTGTTTTGTATAACGAAAGAGTTACAGAAATATTGTTTACTCCTTTATCGATAAAAGAAATTGTAGTACCAACTACAGTGACAGAAATTAAGGATTCACAATTCTTGGGATGTGAATATTTACGAAGTGTAACACTTCATAACAATATTAAAAAAATTGGGGATAAAGCTTTCTATGAATGTAAAGCTTTACGTGAAATTGCAATCCCTAACAAGATAACAAAAATAGGTAGTTATACCTTTGCGGGTAATGTTGCTTTAGACACAATTAAAATCGGTACAAGTGTTAAAGAGATTGATTTAACTGCGTTTAGTAAATGTAATTCATTACGATTAATTATTGTTGATGAAAACAATCAAACATTTGGAAATTATCGTGGTGATGGAATATTATATGACAAAGACATTTCTGAAATCATATTTGTACCTAAAGGAGTTTCAGGAAGAGTTTTCTTACCAGAAACATTGACAGAAATTGGTTCAAGAAAATTTGCTTCATGTACAAGAATTACAGGTGTTGTTATTCCGGATTCAGTAAAAACAATTGGTGCTAGTGCTTTTATGGGTTGTACCAGTTTGACGGAGATTACTCTACCAAAAAATTTAGAAGTGATTGAATACACATTACTATATGGTTGTACTTCACTAAAAACAATTAATATTCCTGCTTCTGTAACGACAATCAAATCCCTAGCTTTTGGAAATTGTTCTGGCTCATTAGAAAGTGTAGTAATTCCAGACACAGTTACCAATATTCAAAATGGTATTTTCCAAGGTTGTAAATATTTAAAAACGGTTGTAATTGGCAACGGAATCAGAAATTTATCAGAATCTACATTTAAAAATTGTACGAGATTATCAACAGTTACTTTGCCAACTAATTTAAAAATTATTGGTGATTCAGCGTTTGCTGGATGTAATGCTTTAGTAAGCCTAAACATTCCAGAAACCGTTGTAACAATCGGTGAAAATGTTTTTGAAGGTTGTACTAAAATTGAAACAATTACTCTTCCAAATACAGTAACAACCTTAGGTGATAGAAGTTTCTTCGGTTGTAGTTCGCTAGAATCGATTAAACTTTCTGAAGGATTAACATTACTAGCCAACAGTTTGTTTGAAGACTGTGCAAAATTGAAGAAAATTGTTATTCCCAATTCAGTAACAAGTATCAAAAACAGAACTTTCTTTAATTGTTATGTTTTAGAAACAATCAAGTTTTCTAATAACTTAAAAAGTGTTGGCGCTAGTTCTTTTGCTAATTGTTATCGTTTGAAGGGAACAGAAGGGTATAATAAACTTGTTTTCCCTGCTTCATTAACAACATTACGAGATTATAGTTTCTTTGGCTGTAGCTCATTAGAGGAAGTGTCGATTTCATCTAGTATTACTACAGTTGGAGCGAATAGTTTTCAAAGATGTATAAATCTAAGTAAAGTAACAATTGAAGGTTCGAAAAATACAAATATTGCTTTTGGTGCATATAGTTTTGCTAACACAGCAATTACAGAAATTGTTATCCCTAATAATGTTTTAATCATTTCTAACAATATGTTTTCTGATTGCATATTATTAACAAGGGTATCAATAGGAAGTAATGTACAAAGTATTGATGGATCAGCATTTAGAAATTGCATTAATTTAGCTGAAGTTACCGTTGATAACAATAAAGAAGGATTTTATGAAAAAGATAATATTATTTATCTTGAAAAGGGAGAAGACGTTTCCATTGTCTTTGCTCCATACTCTATTACGGGAAAAGTAACCATCAGCCCTAAAGTTACAGAAATCGGAAACTATGTTTTTGCAAATCACTCTAAAATAACAGAAATCGTTCTACCAAAAGAATTAGAAAAAATCGGTATGGGTGCTTTTAGTGGCTGTAGTGGCCTGACTAGAGTAACGGTGCCGGCTAAAGTGGACATGGTATCTAATTTTGCTTTTCAAGGATGTTCTAACCTAGTCAGTGTTGAATTCTTGGGTATAATAGGAGAAATAGGACAATCTGCCTTTGAAGGATGTACTTTATTAGAGGAGTTCTCAATTGATTCAGAAGTAAAAAAGATTGGTTCTAAGGCATTCTTTGGTTGTGAAAACTTTAAAAATATAACGATTCCAGCAAATATAGAAGAGATAGGGTCATCAGCATTTGCAGGATGTAAAAGTTTAGAAAGCATCGTGATCCCTAAAACGGTAACGGTTATTGTCGATTCTTTATTTGAAAATTGTAGTTCATTAACAGAAGTAACTTTCCAAGGAGAGGTAACAGCAATTAATAATAATGTGTTTTCTGGTTGTAGTTCACTAGAAGAAATTGAATTACCTAACACAGTAAAAATAATTAATTCTGCAGCATTTAAAGATTGCACGTCACTAACAAAAATTATTTTCCCAGAAGATTTAGAGGAAATAATCGATAATGCTTTCTTTGGATGTACAGCATTAACAGAAATTGATTTTCCTGCCAAATTGAAAAAACTAGGTAATTTAGTATTTAGTGGATGTACAGGATTGACAGAAATAAACCTTCCAGCAGAAGTAGAAGTGATTGGTCAAGATGCATTTAAGAATTGTAGTGCCCTTGTTGAAATATTCATCCCCTCAACAGCAACCACAATTGGCAAAAATATTTTGGCAAATTGCCCAGCTTTAACTGCTATTTATACTAGCCCAGGTAATGAGGAAGCTTTAGCACAAATATTTAACGATAATGGTAATAAAACTTATACAAATTTAATTTCCATTAGATAAAGGGCACGGGATATCATCAAATATCCCGTTTTTGTCTTTTTAAAGCGTATTATGTAAGCGTTTTAAATAAGAAAAACAAGCAAAAAGCCGATATTTTTGTCGCTTCCAAGCGCTTACATTAAAAAAACATTGACTTTATTGCTTCAAACATTTATAATAAGTATAATCAAATCGTTAAATTTGATAAACAATAATGGAGGAAAATGAACTATGAATTTCAAGAAATTTTTTATGTTCTTATTACTAGTATCTTGTATATTCATTTTTATCGGCTGTAAAAATCCTGAAACGGATGATCCCGATAAACCAGATGATCCAATTGAGGATCCAGTAAAGAAAGATACGGTAAAAGTAACTGCAACAACTGAAAAATTAGAATTAATTTTCAATTCTACTGTAAAAGGAAGTGAAGCAAATAAAGGTCAAGTTGAAGCAACAGGACCAAGTGCTTTACTATATGAGAGTTCTAACACAGCTGTAGCTACAGTTGATGCTGGTGGTTTAGTAACTGGTTTAACTGCTGGAGAAGCAAAAATTAAGGTTATTAGCTCTACTGATGCAACAAACTTTGTAGAAGTTCCTGTAACTGTATCAGGATTACCATTAGCTGGTGGTGAAGCGGGATATTTATTTAATTATAAATATGCTGATTTAGAAACAAGAACAAGCATTTTAGCTGCTCTTGAAAGATGGTTATTAAATGTTGGGTATAGTATTCCATTGTATTCATCATTAAGTTTCACTTTGTATAGTGAAAGAGTTACCCCATTATCAGAAGTATACGTTCCTAACATGGGATATGGTACTTTCTATGGATCAGTATCAACTGGTAGTGCTAAGGGAACTGAAGATGACCCAGCTTATAGATCATACACAAGTGCAAGTCCTAAAACATTAAATGCGTTTATGTATGCAGATTCTGCTGAGAGCGATATTTTAAGCATGGTATCTGATGCATTATTTACAATTGATTTTAATGCTGAAGTAGATGGCTTCAAGATGTATCCTTCAATGGCTAAAACATTAGCACAACCTGCTCAATTGGTTAATGGTACATATGTTCCACTTGAAGGTGTTGATGACAATACATTATCAGATACATGGTTAATTACTTTAAGAGAAGATCTAGAATTCACAGATTATCAAGGTAAGAAACTTGCTGAAATTGATGCGGATGACTTCATCTATTCTTATCAACAATTATTAGATCCAAAACAAGTTAACTCACGTGCGGATGATGTTTTCTTCAGTTCAACATTTAAAGTAGTTGGAGCTGAAGCATATTTCAAAGGTGAAGCTACTTGGGATGAAGTAGGAATTAAAAAAGTAAGCAAATACCAATTTGTATTCCAAACAACGACAAAATTTAACTCATGGGATTTCCATTATAATACTGGAAGTTTCATTTTAGGTCCAGTTTATGACGTAATGTATGAAGCAAGTAAAGTTACTGATGCGAATGGAGTAGTTACCGCTGGCTGGGGTAATATTACGGATATTCAATTTGATAAGACTGATATGATGGCTTACACAGGTCCATACTTATTAACTTATCTTGAAGATAGTGTAGCTTATCGTTTAGTTAAGAATCCTAACTGGAGTCAAAATACTGCAATTCCTTTCAACTATGCATTTGATAAAGTTGAATACTCAATTGTAAAAGACAATAATGCTGCATTTGAATTGTGGGAAGCTGGAAAACTAGATGTTATTTCTATCCCTACTACTAAATTAGAAGATTTTATTGATAACCCAGGATTAAAGAAAGCTCCAGGTGCGACAGTATTCCGTTTGAACATTAATGCTGCGTCACAAGAACAATTAGAAGAAATCTTTGGATTTGGTCCTGAAACATGGGTAGCTAATCCATTGTTACAAGAACTTGATTTCAGAACCGCATTATATTATGCAATCGATAGAAAAGATCTTACGAGCACAATAGCTAAGACGAGAAGTCCAGAAATTATTTATATGAATGCTGCATATGTTGTTATGGATGGAACAGAAGGTAATATTTATCGTGAAACTGATGCTGGTAAATCGGTAATCAATGGTATTTATGTAAATGATTTGAATCTATTAGAAGAATCATACGGTTTCAGTGCTACTCTTGCAAAAGAATATTATGTTAAAGCATTGACTAACTTAGTTAAAGCTGGAACTATTGGCCAAGGTACAGAAGCTGAGCCTGTTGTTTTAGGATTAGAATTATCGTTATTTGATGGTGATGAGCAAACTAAGATAGGTCAATACTTAGAAAGCGCATGGGAAAGTATTTTCAATGAGCAAACAGTATATCCTAATATCCAATTAGATGTAACTGTAATTAACAATCCTGGTATGGATGTTTACTATCAAAAACAAATGACAGGTAAATTCGATATTGGTATTGGTGGTATTTCGGGTTCTGCATTAGACCCACTATCATACATGGATGTGTTCTTTGATACAACAGATGGTTCTGCTAACAAAAACAACCTACAATTAACATGGGGTGTTGATACCAATGTTGTTGAGATTGAATGGAATGGTATGATTTGGAGTTATGAGGCATTATCACAAGCTGCTAATGGTCCTACATTCGTTTGTGAAGGTAATAACTTGTTAGCTGAAGCTTATAATAAGATGATTGACAATGGTAGTGCATTCTTAAAAGCAGTTGCGAAAGAAGCAGGTAAAGAAGATTCTGATGAACTTAAGACAGCTCTAGCTAATGTTGCAAATGCCGTTTCAATTGATGCAGGATATGATGCTGTAACTGCAGGAGTAGATGCATTATTTGCTGGAACAGGAACCGTTGGTTTAACATTTGCTAAAACTCATTTTGATAAAGCTGCAGATGATTATGCTCAAGAATGTATTACATTATGTCAAGGAGACATAGACTTAATTAATAGTAAGCCTTCTTACTTAGAAGCATACGGTTATGCTCTTGAAGGTTTACAAGCTGCTGTTGATGGTTTAATTGTTGCCGATGCTGCTGCATTTAAAGCTGGAACATATGCAACATATCGAGAATATATCGAAGCGTTTGCTGAAGCAAAGGTTAAAATGTATTCATACTACTTATGGTAAAAAATAAATCATAAAAAATGATTAGAGTTAATGGAGCCAACAATCAAAAATTGTTGGCTTTATGTTGCATAGGAGGAAGAAAATGCTTAAATACATTATGAAGCGAATTGTCTTGATATTTTTCACAATGTTCTTGATTTTATCATTAACATATATACTAATGAAAAATATTCCTAGATATCCACCGCTAGACCCAAATCTTGATGAAGAAACATATCAAATGTATGAAGAAAAATATGGTTACAATAAACCTATTATAGAACAGTATGCTCGCTGGTTAAAGAATATTGTAACTGAGTGGGATTGGGGAATTTCTACTGTTTATCGACCAGGGTCAAACACTTTTGTTGTTCTAACAAGTAGATTGCCAGTTACATTGAAGTTGAATTTTTATTCTTTGTTTGTTTTCATACCTTTTGGCTTTTTATTTGGTATTGTTGCTGCATTAAGAAAAAACAAACCTCTCGATCATGCTATATCGCTTGGAGTAATTATATTTATATCCGTGCCTTCATTTGTTGTCATTACTTTGTTAATGATTTCAGCGAAGTATGTAAATTTGCCTCCTCAATGGGAAGCAAGCGACCTTTTAAATTGGCGGCATCTAATTATTCCAATCCTCGCTTTATCATTAGGGCCAATTGCCAGCTTAACGCGATATTCTCGAGCTGAGTTATCGGAAGTATTAACTTCAGATTTTATTTTATTAGCACGAACAAAAGGTTTAAATAGATTTCAAACTACAGTTAGACATGCACTAAGAAACTCTATGGTTCCATTGATGCCGATGATAATTGGAAGTTTTGTTAGTATTTTAAGTGGATCTTTGATTCTTGAAACGATATATGGTATTCCAGGAGTTGGAGGAATATTTAAATCGTCTTTGGATATGCAAGATTATAACTTAACAATGACAATCTTGGCTTTTTATACCATAATTGGTTTGTCTGCAACATTACTTGTTGACATGTCATATGGTATTGTTGACCCTAGAATTAGAATGGGGGCAAAGAAATAATGGAAAATATTAGAGATATTGATAAAAACAAATTTAAATTAATCCAATTAGATGAAAAAATTCATGATACCAAGTTTGAAACAAAAGCAATTGGCTATTTTGGTGATGCTTTAAGAAGATTTTCACGAAACAAATCGAGTGTTGTTGCTTTCATCATCTTGTGTACGGTTATTTTTCTAGCAATTTTTGCTCCGATGGTCAGTAAATATGACATCGATAAAATCAATCCACGATTACAGTATTTATCACCAAGAATTCCTATATTGGAAAAATTAGGTATTTTAAACGGATATAAGACATATAATGTTCAAGTAAGTACAATAGTTAATCCAGAAGATGATAGTTACAGTGCAGCTAAAGTGGCTAATAAAGAACAATATGATACATCATTTATTGTAAAATATGGTGAAAAAACAACCATTATTCAAAATGGTACAGAATACGAATATCAGGAAATTGTCTATGACACCTACAAGTTTCATGCTCAACCTTATGTGAAATTGAACGTCACAAGTAGTGAATTTGAACGTTTGAATGCAATCGAAGGAGCAATTCTGGAGATCAGAGCAGTAAAAGGTATTGTTGGCGAAGAAGCAGAGTATGACATATTGATTGACCCTGCAGTAGCAGAAGATTTCAGCACTAAAACATATTATGTATTCGGTACTGATGCTCTAGGAAGAGATATGTGGACTCTGGTATGGAAAGGTAGTAGAACCTCTTTAATCATTGGTTTATTCGTTGCTGTTGTAACCATTACGATTGGTATCATTTGGGGTTCTGTTTCTGGATACTATGGTGGAACAATTGACTTAGTTATGGAACGTTTCACTGAAGTTTTGGGTGGAATTCCATGGCTAGTAATTATGACATTAATGAAACTATATTTTGGTGGTAGCGTATTAACCGTAGCGATTGCGCTTGTCTTAACTAGTTGGATCGGAACTGCAAGTACAGTACGATCGCAGTTTTATCGGTATAAAGGTCGAGAATATGTTCTTGCCTCTCGTACTTTAGGAGCTAGAGACAGAAGGTTAATTTTCAAACATATTTTACCTAATGCGTTAGGTCCAATCGTTACTTCTTCAGTTTTAATTATACCATCAGCTATTTTCTTTGAATCAACGGTATCTTATTTAGGAATAGGTGTAACTTCCGATACTTCTATCGGTAACTTGTTGAGTAGTGGACAGTCTTTAGTTACAACATATCCTCATTTAACGATTGCACCAGCATTAATTATTTCCATTTTGATGATAACTTTCAACTTATTTGGAAATGGTTTGCGCGATGCTCTAAATCCAACACTGAGAGGAGTGGAATAACATGGATGAATACAAGAAAGTATTAGTCAATGAAGAAAAAACCACTCAATTATCAGGAGAAACTATTTTAAAAGTGGAAAATCTTACTATTTCATTTAGAACTCCAGGAGGCTTGGTTAGGGCTGTCCGAGGTGTTGATTTTGAATTAAAAAAAGGTGAAACACTTTGTATAGTAGGAGAATCAGGTTCAGGAAAATCAGTAACAAGTAGGGCAATTATGGGTATTTTGGCAGGAAATGCAATTATTGATGATGGCCATATATACTATAAAGACTTAGATTTAACTCGTTGCGAGGAAAAAGATTTTTACCAAATAAGAGGATCGCAAATCGGAATGATCTTCCAAGACCCCTTATCGAGTTTAAATCCGATTATGAAAATTGGTAAACAATTAACAGAAACATTAATTTTAAAGAACAACATGAATAAGCATGACGCTAAGAAAAAAGCCTTAGAATTAATGCAAGATGTCGGTATTCCCCAAGCGGAAAAAAGGTATTATCAATACCCATTTCAATTTTCTGGGGGTATGAGACAAAGAATAGTTATTGCAATTGCCTTAGCGATGGAACCTGAGATTTTAATTTGTGACGAACCTACGACAGCTTTAGACGTTACTATTCAAGCACAAATTTTAGATTTAATTAATAATCTAAAGGAAAAAAGAAATTTATCAATTATTTTCATCACTCATGATTTAGGTGTAGTTGCTAATATGGCTGATAGAATTGCAGTTATGTATGCAGGTAAGATTGTTGAATATGGAAAATCAGAAGAGGTTTTCTATGATCCACGTCACCCGTATACATGGGCTTTGTTAGAATCAATGCCAGCATTAGAACGTAAAGGACGCTTAAATGCGATTCCAGGTACACCACCCAACATGTTGTTTCCACCAAAAGGAGATGCATTTGCACCGAGAAATAGATATGCAATGCAAATAGATTATGAAGAGCATCCTCCATTCTTTAAAGTAAGTGATACTCACTATGCAGCAACGTGGTTGCTACATCCAAATGCCCCAAAAATTGAATCCCCAATCAAAGATAAGGCATTCACTAGTAAAATGAAGGAGAAATAATATGGTTGATTACACAAAGGGCGAAAAAGTTTTAGAATTAAAAAATGTAAGACAATATTTTTCGAGCGGATGGGGCCGTAGAAAAGTAGTTGTAAAAGCCGTACATAATGTTAGTTTTGATGTCTATAAGGGTGAAGTGTTTGGTTTAGTAGGGGAATCTGGTTGTGGAAAAACAACAACAGGTAGAACAATTATTAAACTATATAACATAACAGATGGAGATATTTACTTTAAAGGTCAAAGAATTGCTTCGGGGATTCGCGGTAAAAAAATAGCAATTAGGCGCGCAAAAGAAAGTATTCTGGATAAAAAAGAAGAATATAAGAAATTTATCATCGATACAAAATCAGAAATGAGCAAGCAAGATGAGAGTTCTAATGAGTACATTCGTGCTCAAGAAGATATGAAAAATGCTCAGGAAGACCTAGATAAGTTTATTGAAGAAAAAAGAATTGAAATTGGAAACATAAAAAAAGATATTCTTAGGAGTAAAAAAGATAATAATCCATCAATTGAATTTATTACTAAAATGCAAATGATTTTTCAAGATCCAATTGATTCTTTAAATCCTAGAATGACGGTAAGAGAGATTATCTCTGAAGGATTAATTATCCGTGGAGAAAAAAATCAAGAGTTTATGACCAAAGAAGTAGAGAGAGTTCTTGGATTGGTAGGATTATTGCCAGAACACGCTAATCGTTATCCCCATGAATTTAGTGGAGGACAAAGACAAAGAATTGGTATCGCACGAGCATTAATTGTGAATCCAGAATTGATTATTGCCGATGAGCCAATTAGTGCATTGGACGTTTCTATTCAAGCTCAAGTGATTAATCTTTTAAATGAATTAAGAGAAAAATTTGAATTAACAATTCTTTTTATTGCTCATAATTTATCAGTTGTAAAATATTTCTGTAATCGAATTGGTGTAATGTATTATGGAAGATTAGTAGAAATAGCTCCAACTGAAGAATTGTTTGAGCATCCACTTCATCCATATACGAAGTCACTGCTTTCTGCTGTACCATTACCGGATCCAGATTATGAAAAACATCGTAAAAGAATTTATTATAACCCTTCTTTAAGAAAATTTACTCCAGAAAAACCAACAATGGTGGAAATAGTTCCGGGTCATTTTGTTTATGGAAGTCCAGATGAGATTGAAGTGTATCGCAAGGAATTAGCAGAAAAAAAATAAAGCAAAAAAAAGCATTAGCAAGAAAGCTAATGCTTTTTAACAGTTAATTTCTAATAACCGTAAAATAATATAAACTGTAATAGGGATAAGAGCAACAACAATAGTTGGTAATATTGGAAGTTTCTTTTTATCCCTCCTTGTTTCAACATATTCAATAAATGTTTTTGGTAAAGGGTCATTTTCTTTTTGTTTTGTAAACGATTTAAAGAATTTTTTCGTTCCATAGATAAGAATATCAAAGGCACCTTCTTGGTAAACCCATAAAAAACAAGAGGCTAAAATGGTAATAAAACCGGATAGGCTCAATGCATCAAGAAAAATAAACTCATAGGAAGGATCGTATCTTTTTTTCATGTATCCGAGAGATACGAGAAATCCAAATAATATCGTTATCACGCAAAAGGAAAAAATCCATTTTTTCATATTAATCACCTATAAATATTGTAGCATAAGATATAATTTATTACAATAAATTATATAATGACATAAAAAAAACAAATATTTCTTTCTTTAGAAGGGAAAATATAGTAAAATATAATAGTCAGGAGAATCTAGTTATGTTAAGATTATATACATCACCAAGTTGTGCCTCTTGCAGGAAGGTAAAAAAATATTTTAATAGTCATAAAATTCCATATGTTGAAAAAAATATAATTAATACCCCTCTTACAAGAGAAGATATTTTTAGGATAGTGACTAAAAGCGAAAATGGCTTTGAGGACATTATTTCTAGCCGTTCTAAAATATTCAAAGAAAAAAATTTGAACGTTTCAGAAATGAAAACAAGTGAGTTGATAGATTTTATTATTGAAAATCCAACAATTCTTCGTCGTCCAATTATTGTTGCTGAGGAAGAAATTCAAGTAGGATATAATGATGATGATATTACCTTATTCTTACCACCTGAAATCAGAGAAAGAGAATGTTTCCAATGCTTTGAAGAAAAGGATTGCCCTTATATTCAAGAATTAAACAAACTGAAAGAAGCGTAAAAAAAATCATACCAGCAGATATGATTTTTTTATTCGCTTGTGAGATCAACAATTATATTTTTGTTTTTAATTGCTCTCTTTTCTTCCCTTATTCTAATAAAATTCTGATAGATAATAAAGGAATAAAATCCTGTTATTGATACACAGCTGATAATTCGGTAAATTAAGAAAGCATTTGTGCTTGAATAAGCAAAAAAATAGGTGTAATTTGTATATTGATTGATATTTTTGGCTAAATTTGGAATATTTATATTAACAAAAAATTCAGAAAAACATAATCCAATGGTAGAAACCAGAAAGAGAGCCAGAGATGAAAAGCAAAAAGCATTGAATTTTTCGGGTTGATATTTCTTATATTTTTTTCCTATTATCATCAGAATTGCTGAAGATAGGAAGATAATATATAACAAAATAATATAAATATTGGCTCCTATTTTAAAATTCCCAAATTGAGTAGAGATATCACTATTTATTGCCATCCGATAGGGATTTGTGATACCAATATAGTAAGCAGAAGTTTTCGCTGTTTCCATTGTTTCTGCTGCATAAATAATAAATTCTTCTCGACTTAGAAATAAAATGATAAGAACATTGACAATAATGATACTTAGCATTTGATTTACAATTGAGTTTTTACGTTCTCGCTTTTTAAAAATACGATAATCTTGTGATTTAGGTAGAGTTAGGTTGTCTTTAATGATAATTACTAACACAGAGATAGCAAGCAATGCATTAAAACTAACAAAAGTATAACTGGCTAGTCTATGAAATATTGTAAGCTTGACGGTTTCATTTAAAGCACCTACTCCGAATTTCCCAGCGTAAACCAAAACTCTAACATGATATGAACCATTAGAAAGTAAAGTAACATCACTAGTAACAAAAGAAGTATTGCGATAAATGCTTTGATAATGAATTTTTGCTTGGCCTTCCGCGATTGATTTGATCAGTTCCATTGGTGTTAATAAGATTCCAAAGATCATAATCCCAACAAGTCCAACCGCAAAAAGTATAAATGCGCTGTTTTCATGTTTCTTATTTCTTAAGTATGCAATAAGAAAAATACAACATGCAATATAATAAAGCATAAAAATGATTGGTACATTAAGAGTAATTAGAATTACGCCCACTAGTACAGCTAAAAATATTATGAACATAAATTCACCTTTTTCACCAAATTATTATAGCATAATATTTCATTATTTACAATCTTAATAATAGGATAATGCTTATTTTTGAAATAATTAAGAAGAACTTAATTTTTGTTATTAGATGTCGAATTAACTTGAAAAAAAGGCTTAAACATTG
>JAAYBG010000108.1 GCA_012718985.1 Acholeplasmataceae bacterium | reverse complement strand
TAATTGGTTTTGATGCAATGACGCTTGGGAATCATGAATTTGATTGGGGAGTTGATCAAATAAAAGTCTTCTTTGACGAAAACGAAGAAAATGGAGAAGCATCTTTTCCTTTTTTATCAGCAAATGTGTGCTATAAACACAACTATGAATTAGTTGAATGGGCAAATCCTTATGCGGTTATCGATCGGGGAAATCTTAAAATTGGCATTATCGGTTTATTGGGTAGTGATCAAATCAATGATATTCTTGCCTCACATGTAAAAGATTATGTTTTTACTGATGAGTTTTCAACAATCAAAAAATACGCAAAAATTCTCAGAAATGAAGAAAATTGTGATATTGTCATTGTCGCAGCACATCTTGATACAGCGGAAATCAACTATAAATTATCGTCACTAACAGGTGATGAAAAAATTGATGTATTAATTAATGGTCATACACATCAACAGTATTATGGCGAATTAAATTATAATCGACAAGTACCATTACCCTATGTTCAATCAGGTTCAAATGGTCAATATATAGGAAAAATTACCTTAGAAATTGATAAGGAAACAAGGGAAGTTATTGATGTTTCTAGTGAAAATATCAAAGCTAGTAGTGTTTGTTTTCAAGAAAATCAAGCAATTAATGATTTGATGAGCAAATATCAAAGCTATATTGATGAAGCTAAATCTATATTGGGAGTTGCTGGTGAAAATATCTATAAAAATATTGCAGGAATATGGATGGCAACTGTAATTCAAGAAAAGATGGGAACTGATCTTGGAGTTGTAAATTCTGGAGGAGTTCGCAGTAGTGCCTTTCCCATCTATGCCAATGATAATGTAAGTTATGGTGATATTTTTGAAATAATGCCCTTTGAAAATACAATATGTAGGACAACAATATTAGGAAGAGAATTATTAAAAATTCTTAACTATATGAATAATGGGTTGTATTTTAGTAATAATGTAACTAAGAGTGGACAGTCCTATTATATTAATGGTGTCCGCGTGGAAAGCGATAAAAGATATCGAGTAGGAACTATTGACTATCTATTCGAAAAAACCTATTACCCGTTTATGGATGGGGAGGAAATAACAAAAACATCGATCCTGCTTCGGGAAATAATGGTAGATTCGGTTAATGAAAAAATAGCTTTGTATGGAAAGTTCTACGTTACAAAATAAGATAAAAAAATATTATAAATGATATCCTTAATATGGATAATATCAAAATGGTGTAATTATGAAAAAAGAGTTTAAAATTAAAAGTCCTGAACAAATGATTGAGTTGGGGAAAAAAATTGGGGAACTTGTTGAAGAAAATATGGTTATCACGCTTGAAGGAGACTTGGGAGTGGGGAAGACAACTCTGACAAAAGGAATTGCCTTAGGCTTAGGTATCTCAACAATCATCAATAGTCCTACTTTTACAATTATGAAAATACATTATGGTCGTTTAACACTCTATCATATGGACGTATATCGTTTGAATAATGACAGTGGAGATGACTATTTAGAAGAGTATTTTGAGGCTAAGGGAGTATGCGTCATTGAATGGGCAAACAATATAAGTGATATTTTACCTGAAAATATTCTAAAAGTGATGATTAAACAATCTGGTGATACGGTAAGAATTGTAGAAATCGAGGCCAAAGCACAACAATACATCAATTTATTAAAAGAGGTTAACTTATGAGGACAATGATAATTGACACTTCAACAAGTTTTTTATATGTTGCTTTTATTGATGAGAAGAAAGAGATTTTTCAAAAACTTTTGAAAACACCTAATAATCATTCAGAAAATCTTTTAAATGTAATCAAGGAAGGTCTAAATGAACACCGTTTAGAAGTAAAAGATTTTTCAAAAATTATCGTTGGCATTGGACCAGGTTCATATACTGGATTGAGAGTCAGTACAATTATCGCAAAAATGTTTGCTTGGACACTAAATATTCCTTTATATACGATTAGTAGTCTTGATGTGATTGCTAGCGGTTATTATCATATTGATGGGAAATATGCAATTACAAGCGTTGCGAAAAAGGATTATTTGTATACGAGAATTGTTGAAATTAGAAAGGGTAAGTATTCGGTGCTTGCTGATGATTGCTTTGTTTTAGCCGAAGATTTCATTAAGCAAATAAAAGAAGGTGGCTATCAGATAATTGATGAGAAAAGTTTTAAATTCTCTGCGTTTAAAATCATTGAACTAGCCCAAAATGAAGTGATAGATTTAAAAGCTTTAGTTCCTAATTATCTAAGAAAGGCAAATACATGAAATATCAAATCCGTGAAATGAAAATAGCTGACATTCCCGCTGTTATAGAAGGTGAAAAAAGGATTTTTAAAGAAACATTGGGATACGATATGCTTTATTCAGAATTGACTTTAAATCCTTACGCCTATTATTTTGTTCTTGATATTAATCATCAAGTAAAAGGATATATCGGTTTATGGATTGAAAGTGAACGAGCAGAAATAGTAAATTTCTATGTGGACAAGGAATACCAAAATCATGGTTATGGTTCAATGATTTTGGAATTTGCTATTAATCTATGCAAAATGTCTAAAGTGCCGAATATCAGTTTAGAAGTTAGAGAACATAATTTAATAGCGATCAGTCTTTATGAGAAATATGGATTTAAGGTTGCTTATCGAAGAGAAAAATATTATAAAGATCTTGAAGATGCTTTGGTAATGATAAAAGAATTGAGGTGATTGGGTGTTAGTGTTGGGTGTAGAAAGTAGTTGTGATGAAACCAGTGTCGCAATAGTAAGGAATGGAAAAGAAGTCTTAGCGAACGCTATTTATACACAAATAGATATTCATAAAATATTTGGTGGTGTTGTTCCTGAGGTTGCCAGTAGAGAACATGTAAAAAAGATGATTTATGTTTTCGAACAAGCCTTAATGGATGCCAAGGTTACTCCGAAAGAGATTGATTTAGTTGCGGTAACTACAACACCAGGATTAATCGGTTCATTGTTAGTAGGAATTAATGCAGCCAAAGCTTTTGCTTTAGCTCATAATATTCCTTGTGTTGATGTGAATCATATCGATGGTCATATTTATGCAAATTATATCGAAAGTGATTTTCACTTTCCACTATTAGCACTGGTTGTCTCAGGTGGTCATACTGAGTTAGTACTCATGAAAGAGCATTACCAATTTGAAATTTTAGGGCAAACCTTAGATGATGCAGTAGGGGAAGCATATGATAAAGTCGGTAGAGTAATGGGACTGGATTATCCTGCAGGAATGTATGTTGATCAACTGGCGCAAACAGGAAAGCCATCCTATAAATTACCTTTTGTTTATCTCGATAAAGACAGTTATAATTTCTCTTTTTCAGGATTAAAATCAGCGGTTTTAAATATTATTAACAAATGTAATATGAAAAATGAACCAATCAATGTCGCAGATTTGGCTGCTTCCTTTCAAAGTAGTGTTGTAACAGTATTAGTAGATAAAACTATTAAAGCAGCACAAACTTATAAAGTGAAACAAATTGTCGTTGCTGGTGGTGTGGCTGCTAATCAAGGATTGCGAAAATCGTTAACTGATGCAGTAAACAAATTGGAAAATGTAAAATTGACTTTTCCCAAAATGAAATATTGTACTGACAATGCGGCTATGATTGCTGTTGCTGGCTATTTCAAATACCGTTTTGAAAACGATTTAAAAAAGTGTTGATTTAATAAGCCTTTTATTGTATAATTACGTATAGTAATCAAATAATAAAAGATAATCTTTAATCCAAAAAACATATGGAGGAATTAAAAATGAAAAAAATATTATTCTTATTATTCGCTGTAGTTTTTACTTTAACTTTTTCAATTGGTTGTAGTGAAGAAGTAGAAGCCAAAGATTTGTGGGATGCTTATGTTGAGGCAGTAAATAACAAAGACTTAGAGGCAGTTGCCCGTGCATTTTACTCAACATCAAGCGTAGCATATCCAAAATTTATCAAGGAAAACACAGATGAAGATGGTAAGACAACATATTTTGATGGAATTGAGTCTTTAAAAACAGATTCCTTTAAATACACGCTACAAAGCGATGTTACCACTAATAAGAAATGGGAAAAATACGCCAGCGCTCATGTGAAAATAACATTGGTTACTCCTGATGGCCCAGAGGCGAAAGAATTTGATGTTTACTTTTTATCAGGGGAAATGAACGTATGGAATTTTACTGCGCCAGTAAATATTACTTCTTATGAAGAAGATGAATTAGGCAATAAACCTAATGATACATGGATTCAAAGAACGATTCGAATCACTAAAGATGAAAAATTTAAATATAAATATGTTTATGATAAAGTCAATGGTGACTATATCACGATTGTTCAATATATTGGTAATGATAAAAATGTTGAAATACCTGCTGAACTTGATGGAGCACCTGTAAAAGTAATTAAGAGTTATGCTTTTTACAAATATATTAGATTTTTAAATATTAGTATTGCGACTAGTAAAGTTCAAAAAATTACTATTCCTTATACTGTTGAAACAATCGAAGATTATGCTTTCTATCAATGTAAGAAATTACAATCAGTGAATATTCCTAACAGTGTTAAAACAATTGGTGGAAATACAGGATTATCTTTTGCTAGTTGTAGAGGATTAAAAACAATAACCATCAATGTTGATGATAGTGAGATGTACGGTGATGGTCAAGAAATGATCGCTTCAACATCAACAGATGGTATTGAAATTATTAATGCAAGAAATATGTATGTTGGTGATATTGTTCGCTTAACTGAAGCTAGTGGAAAATTGGTTTATTGGACAGTGAATAATCCCGATGTAGTTACAGTTGACCGCGATAAAGGAACTGTAACAGCAATTAAAAATGGCTCTGCAACAATAACTGCTTCGTTAGCAGCTGACCCAACAAAAAAAGCAACCGTTAAAATAACAATAGCGGCGTGCCCAGTTTTACTTGTTGCAAGTTCAAATTCTTTTGATAGATGTTCAGGATTAGAAAAATTGATATTGAACGTTGTTAATCCAAATTGCATTAACACTTCAGTTACAAAATTCAGATTATCAGAAGATGTTAAGATTTATGTACCAAAAGGAAGCGCTGAAATGTATAAAAACAATGCTGTTTGGTCAGTTTATGATGAACAGATTTACGAATTAGACTAAAAAAAAGAAAAAAGCAAAAGCTGGATTTAAAAATTCAGCTTTTTTTGTTGCCTTGTAAATTAATAAAAGGATTGTAAAAAAAGATTATAAATGATATAATAAAAAAAAGATAGTACAAGGAAAGATGTTCTCGGTGGAAAAAATGGAGTCTTTTGCGACATTCAATTTTGACATACTAGCAATCATTGTTTTCATAACAGGCTTACTATTTGGAAGCTACTATGGTTTTGGTCGTCAATTGAAAAAAACTATTAATCTAACATTACCATTTTTCATTCTCCATTTTTCATTAGAGCATGTTGTTCATTTTCTATTGAAAATTAATTTTATTAGGCAATCAAAAGAGAAAATTTTCTTGTGGTTAGAAAAGCACTTTGTTATTGCTAAGTATGAAAATGTTATTTTCTGTATTTTTGTTGGAATTATTCTTTACCTTTTAATATATTTACTAATTTATCTTATTCTAAAACTGTTTTCACCAAGCAAAGAAAAAATTATTCTAAAAAAGACAAGTGTTTTATCGCGTGTTTTAGGGGCTGTTTCATCCGTTATGAACACCTATATTTATCTTACGCTCCTTTTATTTGTTTTAGGAACAACAATGATTACTAGTATATCAAAACCACTGGCAAATGTAATGGCAAAAACAAGTACGAAAGTATTTGATATTTCTTTATTCAATCAATATCAAAATAATAATGTACAAAAATATAGAACGTGGACACATGCTTTTGAGGAATTGAATGGGTCAAAGGCCCTAGCAGGATATCGAGAATTAGATAGCCTAGCAAATGAATTTGCAGAGTTGAACACCTATTTCAGTAATGAAATGATACCTAATTTATCACCGGCATCTCAAACTAGAATTGAGAATGCTAAGATTGATGATGATTATGTGTTAACATTAATGGAGATGGGGGAAAAGAGAACCTTATTTTACTATGTATTATTAGATGAAAAAGAAAATTCGTTGTATGATGTTTTTTTTGAAAAATATGAATACCTACTTGCGAAAAGAGGGTATGTTTATTTTATCGGTGAAATATTAGAGAATGATTTTAGTTCTTATACTTTTAATGAAATTTTTGAGTTGTTAGAAAACAATAAAACAAAGATATTGGATTGCTTTGTAAAGGAAAGTGATCGAGCAAGTTTTCTTGCAGTTTACAATTCTATGTCATTTTATTTCAATAATCATAACGAACTATATCGATTAACAAAAAAGACTTTATATGATTATCCTATAAATGAATATGTTGATACTTTCAATCAACTATTTCAAAATCCATCATCAATAGATGATTTTGTTGAAGAATATTTAAAAGAATACATAAATATGAACTTATTAGAAAAAAGTGAATACGAACAAAGAGTGTTTAAAACGTTGAAGGAAGCTTTTTCTGTTCATAGCAAGTATAAAGAAGAGATATTTTTGATTGATTCCAAAAACTCATATCCTGTTCGTTTAGTTTTAGGGCAAAGTTATCGTGATTTTTTTCAAAATCATAGTTGGGAAGAGGAAATACTTTTATCGAGTTATTTTTGTGATACATTAAGTTCACAAGAGTTGTCAGGGCATGATTTATATTTTGAATATTTTGCTTTTGAATATGTGCTAAAAACAAACGAAGAGGTTGTTACTATTAAAGACATCAAGAACGGTTTAAATAGGATAAAAGATTTGTCCAATTTAGGAATTATCACAGATAAAGCAAGATATAGTGTTTTAGAAAAGATATTTACAAAAGATACAGGGTTTTTATTTAACCTATTAGATAAGAATCTATTGGCGGAAAACTTAATTGATGATATTTTAAATTCAACGGATATCGATTCAGCAATAAAGGTGTATCTGACGAATTAACAGGAGATTACAAATGAAAGATAATCCACAAGTAAAATTATATAATCCCTTATGGTCGGGTGAAGATACAGATGTTGTCGATTTAGACAAAATTGAATTTTTAAAAGGGAATCCATTTCTTTATGACCCCTTGAATTCGCCGTATATTGTGAGTAGTATTGAGGATTATCGTATAAAATATAAAAAGAATTATCAAGCTTTTGGGCATCTCATTAGAAATGCTACTTATTCTCGCTATCGAAGGCGAAGAATAGCAAAGAAGGCATTTTTGTTGTGGGAAAAAGATGTGAAGAAAACTCAAGAAAAGAAAATCATTGAAGGTAGTAGTGTCATTGAAACTTCTGCAGATATTAAAATCAAACCTTTTTCATGGGGAATGATATTATTATTGTGGTTGATGTTGATTCTTCTCGTTTTTATTCATGGCTTAACAAACGGATTATTGGTAAAGGCATTTGGTGGTAATTTTTTTGTTCAAATGGAAAATCTTCTTTACACTCTTTTTTCAAAAAAACCATGGATTAAATTAGTTATGGACTCAAGTCTATATATAATCATAATTTCTTTAATCTATGCAAGATATTATAATGTAAATATTCAAGATTTCAAAAAGATTACGAATAGTGCTCAACATATACTTGAAAGAAATACAAGAATATTAGACAAGGAATATGAGAAAAAAATTAAAAAAGCCAAAGCATATTATATGACAAATGTCTTAAAGAAAAATTATACATTTGCTCCCTATGCTATAAATTTGGTCTGTGAAGGAAAGATAGGTAATCAGACTTTGGATACCATTTCCCAAACAATAATTGATAAAAGCTCCCATTTCAAAAAGAAAAAAACCTGGCTTTTATTATTCAAAACCTTATTGATAATACTCAGCATTGCTGGTACGTTAACAGTGGTAGTTTATGTGATTTATGAGGTAGTTAAAACATTTATTTTCTAAAGGGGTGAGGCTAATGATTAGGGACAAGGGCCAATCTGAAAAACTAGAAATTATAAAAAGAAGCTTGCTCGAAGATTCAAAGAACAGGAAAAAGTATTTGAAGATAAGAAGCGAAAAAGGACTAATTAATGAAAAAAATGCTAAAGAACGTTATTTGTTTAGTGAGCGAACAATTATCAGTAATAAAGAGGGTGAGACCATGACTGAAAAACCTAATACTGTAGTTACTACCGAAGAAATTAAGGCTAAAAAAGAACCTGAACTAAAGGAAAAGAAGGTTGTTCTTTCTGATGCAGCAAAAGCAAAGGAAAAAGAACGTTTAGCTAAAGAGAAGGAGAAAGCAAAAGAAAAAGAACGCTTAGCTAAGGAAAAGGCAAAGGCAAAAGAGAAAGAACGCTTAGCTAAGGAAAAAGCAAAGGCAAAAGAGAAAGAACGGTTAGCCAAGGAAAAAGCAAAGGCTAAAGAGAAAGAGCGTTTAGCTAAGGAGAAAGAAAAAGCAAAAGAAAAAGAGCGTTTAGCCAAGGAAAAGGAAAAAGCAAAAGAAAAGGAACGTTTAGCTAAGGAGAAAGAAAAAGCAAAAGAGAAGGAACTCCTAGTTGAGGAAAAAGAAGAACCAGCAAAAACGGAAAAAATAATAAAAGAAGATTTAGAATTACAAGAGGAAGTGGAAAAAGAAAAACAAGAGAAATTAGGCATTCAAGAAAAAATGCGCCGCAAAATTGAAGCGCAAAAACTGTTAGACCAAGGATTCATCAAAAGCGAAGCAGAAAAAACGCAAAGTAAAGAAATGGATCTAAAAGAAAAAATGTCTAAATTGGAAGTTAATTATGAAGAATCATATGATGATCAGTTAAATAAAGAACTTGAAGATGCTTATGGAAAAATAGATTCTCTAATGCAGGAAAATCAAAAAATGAAGGAAATGATTGCCGAAGCGGATAAGAATGTCAATAAATTGTCGAAACAATTGACTGCAATCACTCAAGAAAAAAAAGAACTGCAAAAAACAAAGCAAAATTTAGAGAAGAAATTAACAGCAATCAATAAAGAAAAAGAAGATTTATTATCTAAGTCAAATGATCTAAATAAGCAATTTACAGAACTTAATGAAGAGTTAAACAATCAAAAAGATGAACTTAAGAAAGCTAACCTTGTTATTGAGGAGCTTCGTCAAGAATTAACGAAAAAAGAACAAGTTGCACAAGTAGTGGATAAAAACGATTATGAACAAACAGAAGCTGAACTTCTAGAACAGAAAAAATTATATGAAGAAACTGCAAAAAAAGTGGTAGAATTAGAAACCCAAAATCAAGAATTAATTAAAAATATTGAGGAGATAAGAGAAGATAGTGCGAGTAAATTAGCAGAAAAAGAAACAGAACTTGCCACTCAACAGAATTCATATGAGGAAGCTAAGAATAAGATAGCGGAATTAGAAGCAGAAAAACAGGAAATAGAAAAAACCAATCATTTATTAACCGAACAAAAAACAAAATTACAAGAATCTTTAAATGATGCAAAGCAAAAGAAAGCGACATTATTATCGATAAAGTATAACGATATTTTTGTTTTAGATAAAAGTGGAGAGGATATTTCTTCTGAATTAGAAGCATACTTGGAGACACTGAAGAAAGCTAATGAAGAAAATGTCAATGAATTAAACGATGTAAAAGCAAAACTGCTTGCTAAGGATGAATTTATTGCTACTTTGGAAAAGGAAAATTCAGAATTGAAAGTTCTTGGTCAAAAACCAGTAATAGAAGAACCGACATTATTTGATGAAAAAGTTAAAGTAGAAGATAAATACGATGTTGAAGCAGAAATAAAGAAAATTAAAGATGAAATATTGCAGATTAAAAAACGAGAAATCAGTATTCTTGAAGATAATGATCAAAAATATGTGATGAATAAAAATCAGGATATGTACCAAAGAATACATAATCTAGAACAAGAAATCTATCAAAAAGATCAACAATTACAATTGATTCGCCAACAATTCAATGATATTAACGAAGAAAAAATTATTGATCCTGAATTTAAACGAAAAATTCGTCGTGTCCGCAATATAAAAAAAGAATTAAATGAATCATTTGAAGAAGAGAAGAAATTCATTAATCGAAGTATTATTCAAGTTGAACAACAAATTAATCAAAAGAAAATTGAAGTAGCGAATGCAAAAGAAAAAGTAGAAACAATAGAAAAAGAATATGCGGGTCAGACGGATCGTACTTCACTAGGGCGAGAGTCATATTTAAGTAAAAGAGGAAAAGCATTAATCGAATTAGAACTATTTGAAGATCGCTTGCAAAAATTAAGTGGTGAATTGGTCGACTTAAAAGAACGCTATGATTATCTGGTTCAATGCTATGATGAACGAGTAGAACAATTAAATCAATCGGAAAAGGAAATCATCGATTATTATTTGAATGAAATGAAGAGCGATTTAATTGGAAAGGATAAGGCTTATAGTGTTAAAAATGAAGAAAGAGAAGATTTAATTCGTCAACTAAATGAGTTAAATCAAGCCCAACAACAAACACAGACAGCTTTATGGCAAAATAATCAAGTTATTAGTAAAGCATTAGAAACAAATAGAGAAATCAAAGAACAAATTTTAAGCGATAAGAAACAAAATATTGATCAAAGTATTCGTCGCTTGGAAAACGAAATCCAAGAAAAAAATACCATGTGCAATAATTTGACTAGTTTGTTAGGTACAGTTAACCTAAAGTACGGAGAACGCATCAACGCAGAAAAGCAGATTAGGATGACCGATGAAACAGTGGTAAATTATTTAAAAATTGCCGGCGATAATGAAGATTTAACACAAGAGTATCATGATAATCTTAACCAGACACAAGAAGTTACAGAAAAGATTGATGCTCTAGCTAATAATCCTGATCAAAAATCAGAAGTACTTCGTTTAAGAGCGAAACTCGAAGATTTGGATATATTAAAGTCAGATTTGATTGCAAAGATTGAATTTTCACGGAAGAAAATGGAAAATTTGAGGAATAATGAAAAAGTTCTTTATTATACGAGATTAATAGAAAGTATAAAAGAACTTAAAAATAAGCAAGAAGAATTGAAACTGAATATTGAAAAATTAAAGACAGAAATTTCTGAAAAAAATGCTGAATTAGAAAGAACAAAGGAAGAGAAGTTTAAACTAGAATGATAATTACCATAAACAAAGAAATAACTGATATTATTCCTGCATTCACTATCATTGCAATGAAGATGGATGTTGAAGTTGAGGATAGTGAGAAAATATCAGAAATGATTACAATTTATGAAGAAAAAATCAAGGGGGAATATTCATTAGAGGATGTATTGAATATTCCTCTTATCAAAGAAGCTCGAGATGGTTATAAAAAACTGGGGAAAGATCCCAGTCGATACCGTTTAGCTTGTGAATCTTTGCTGAGACGTTTAGTGAAAGGGAACAGCTTATATCGTATCAATAATGTTGTTGATGCGGGAAATCTTTTGTCGATAGAGGCAAAAAGGTCGGTTGCTGTACTAGACTATGAAAAAATCAAAGGGGACATCACAATAAGAATAGGAAAAGAAACAGATGAATATTACGGGATTGGTCGAGGACTATTAAATGTCAGTAATGTTCCCGTTTATGAAGATGACATTGGGCCTTTTGGCTCAACAACAAGCGATACAGAAAGAACCATGGTAACAAAGGAAACAAAAAAAATATTGTTGATGATTATTTGTTTTGGTCCAAGTATGCACGAGGAAAACAAACAATTCGCTATTGATATTTATCAAAAGTATGCCTCTGCAAAAAACATAGAAGATATTATAATAACTAGGAAGTGAAAACAATGGAAGAAATGTCGAATTTTATAAAGACAATTATGATTAATGATTTAGAAAGTGGAAAAGTGAAATCAATAGTAACTAGATTTCCTCCTGAACCCAATGCCTATTTACATATTGGACATGCACGAGCAATCATTACCAATTTTGAATTAGCAAACAGCTTTGGGGGAAAGACAAACTTACGCTTTGATGATACCAATCCTGCAAAAGAAGATGTTGAATTTGTAAAAGCAATTGAAAAAGACATCGAATGGTTAGGATATCACCCTGCTAAGGTATTGTATGGTAGTGATTATTTTGATGAAACTTATGAATTGGCAGTAAAACTCATTAAAAAGGGGCTTGCTTATGTCTGTGATTTAACACCAGAAGAAACCAGCAAATACCGGGGGGATTTCAATACCCCTGGAATCGAATCTCCTTATCGTAATCGTAGTGTGGAAGAAAACTTAGAATTATTTAAGAACATGAAAGAGGGAAAATACCAAGAAGGAGAACGCGTTTTACGAGCTAAAATTGATATGGCGAGCCCTAATATCAATATGCGTGATCCTGTTTTATATCGTATTTTATATATTAGTCATCATCGTACTAAAGATAAATGGTGTATTTATCCAATGTATGATTTTGCTCATCCTATTCAAGATGCAATTGAGGGGATTACTCATTCTTTGTGTAGTTTAGAATATGATAACCATCGTCCATTATATGATTGGGTTGTAGAGAAGTGCGAAATGCCCCATGTTCCCCAACAAATCGAATTTGGACGTTTGAATATTACCAATACCGTAATGAGCAAGAGATATTTACGGGAACTGGTAAATAGTAAAAAGGTAACAGGGTATGATGATCCCCGTATGCCTACCTTAGTTGGTCTAGCTAGAAGAGGATATACTCCAGAATCAATCAAAAATTTTGTGAAGGCGTCAGGGCTATCTCGTATCAACTCAACAATCGAAGGCGATATGCTTGAACATTTTCTTCGGGAAGATTTGAAATTAAAAACGAATCGTTTAATGGCTGTTTTAGATCCTTTAAAAATAGTGATTACTAATTATGAGGAAGGAAAAATAGAATACCTTGAAGCCAATAATAATAATGAAAACGAAGAATTAGGAACCCGTCAAATTGCCTTTTCTCGTAATTTATATATTGATAGAAACGATTTTGTTTTAGAAAAACCGGATAAACATTACAAACGTTTAGCTTTAGGTTTAGAAGTAAGGTTGTTCCATGCTTATTTTATCAAAGCAAATGAGGTAGTTTACGATAAAGATGGAAATATTGTTGAAGTACATTGTACCTATGATCCACGGACAAAGAGCGGAAGCGGGTTTAATGAAAGAAAACCAAATGGAACGATTCAATTTGTTGAAGCAACAACAGCAAAACCAGCTACCTTCAATTTGTTTGAAACATTAGTAATCGACAATCCTGAAGACAACCGTAGTTTTTTGGAACGATTAAATCCAAATTCTTGGACCATCAAAAAAGGCTTTGTTGAAGGAAGTAAGAAGCAATTTTCTGTTATGGAACGTTTCCAATTTGTGCGAGATGGATATTATGTTGTTGATAAAGAAACAAAAAAGAATAAATTAGTTTTTAACCGCATTGTATCATTAAAATCAGCGATTAAATAGTTATGGAGTGTGAAATGAATGTTAAGCAATTTGAATGAAGAGCAAAAAAAGACAGTGTTAGCATACTCTGGTCCTGTCATGGTTTCGGCTGGCGCTGGTAGTGGGAAAACAAGAGCTCTAACCTTTCGTATTGCTTACATGGTAAAGGAAAAAGGGATTAATCCTGCTAATATTCTGGCAATTACCTTTACAAACAAGGCAACCAACGAAATGCGAGAACGATTAATCAATCTTGTTGGACCGGAAATATATGATGCAACTATTAGTACATTCCATGCACTATGTGCTAGAATCTTGCGAAAAGAAATCCCGGTTTTAGGATATAGTCGTACTTTTTCTATTATTGATGAAGAAGAACAATTGAAAATTATCACCGATGTTCTAAAAGAAAACAATGAAGAAAAGAGAAAAGCAAAGCATATCCAAAAAGCAATCAATTATAATAAGTGTTTTGGTATAGAAAAGATTGATAATCCTTTGGAGAACAAAATTTTTAAACTCTACGAAGATAAAATGAAGAGTTTAAATTTATTGGATTTTGAGGATTTATTGTTGAAAACAAAGGAAATATTTACCAATTTTCCTCAAACACTGCAAAAATACCAAGATCGATTTCACTATGTATTATGCGATGAATTTCAAGATACCAGTCTTATTCAATATGAGATTATCAAGATGCTAACAGAAAAGAGTAGAAATTTATTTGTTGTCGGTGATGATGATCAAAGTATTTATAGTTTTCGCGGAACTAACTATGAAAATATGTCGCAATTCAAACGCGATTTTCCTGAACATCAAATTTTTTACCTAACAGAAAATTATCGTTCAACACAAACAATTCTTGATGGCTGTAATAAATTGATTAAAAACAATGAAAACCGTGAACCAAAGGAATTATTTTCTCGTAATAAAGGAAAAGAAGATGATGTGATTATCGTGCAAACAGAATCGGAAAAGGATGAAGTAAATTATGTTCTCGATGCTGTTCGCAGTTTAAAAACGACAACTACTCCCTGGACTGATTTTGCAGTACTTTATCGTAATTCTGTTATATTAAGAAATTTTGAACTTGGTTTTATTAAAATGGGAATACCCTATCGTGTTTTTGGTGGAGTTTCCTATTTAAAAAGACGTGAAGTGAAAGATATTATCGCTTATTTAAAATTAATCATAAACGATAATGATATTCATAGTTTTAAAAGAATTATTAATGTCCCGACACGTGGAATTGGCGAAGTAACTATTGGTAAAATCGAAGCGATATGTAAAGAGGATAAAGTTCAGTTGTTTGAAGCATTGAAAGCTTCCAATGTCATTCTAAATAAGAGCAAATATCAAACCTTGCTAGATTTTATGACGATGATTAAGTATTTTCAAGAGAAAATAGATAAGGTTAATCTGAATGAATTATTCGATGAACTGATTGAAAAAATTGGATACAAAGAGTATTTGAAGGAAGAAACAGAAAATTTTGAAGAACGAAATGATAACTTGCAAGAATTCAAGAGTGTTCTTTATCAAATCGAATCAAATTCAGACGGAACCTCAAGAAGTGAACGATTGCGTGAAGCCTTTGATTATACGATTTTGTCAGATGAATACCTACAAAATCAAAAGGAAAATAAAAATGGGGTTACCTTATCAACAATTCATTCTGTTAAGGGGTTAGAATTCGAATATGTTTTTGTTGTAGCTCTTGAGGAAAATATTTTTCCTAATGAAGGACGGATTGTTAATAATTTTGAAATGGAAGAAGAGCGCCGAATTGCCTATGTTGCCTTCACAAGGGCCAAAAGTAAATTGTATTTACTGGCAACAAAAAATAGAATGCTCTATGGAACTTGGTTTCATAATCAACCATCGAGATTTTTACTTGAATTTGCAGGGACAAAGAAGATAAAAAAACAAATGTTCGAAGAAGAAAATCCATTTCATGATTTAGAACAAGAATATCTGATGAAAAAACCATCCGAGGAAGAGCAAAAAAAATCTGGTCCTTATAGGACAGGAGATTTGGTGATTCACGATAAATTTGGTGAGGGTGTGATTATCGGTATCAGAGGCGAAATCGGTATGATTTTCTTTGCCAGTCAAAAGCGAATGACGAATATTATGCTAGCACATAAAGCGTTACGAAAAAAATAATAAAAGATAGAATGGTAGATAAGTAATTTTATCTACCTTTTTAATTGGATAGCAGAAAAAAACTAATGACATTTTTTTGAAAAAACAGAACAAAAACATATGCTTTTTCGTTTTAAAACCATCTGTAATATGGTATAATATAACGAAGGTAGGTTTACTTTATGGATGTAAAGGAAAGAATCGCAAAACTAGTGAAAGATCTTAATCAATATAGCGAAGAATACTATATTAAGGATAATCCTTCTATTTCAGATGTTGAATATGATAGTTTGTTACGTGAACTAGAGAATTTAGAAAAACAATATCCGGAATATATTCTTCCGGATTCACCGACGAAAAGAGTTGGTGATAATGTTAAAGAAGGCAAATTTGCAAAAGTAGTTTATGAAAAACCGATGTTGTCTCTTGCTAATGCCTTTAACGAACGGGAAATTCGTGAATTTGATAATCGTATTATAAAGGCAGGATTTACTCCAAGTTATTTTTGCGAATTAAAGATTGATGGAATAGCAAGCAGTGCTCAATATAAAAATGGATTGTTGATAAGGGGGGCTACGAGAGGAGATGGGTATATTGGCGAGGATATTACTGCCAATATGAAAACCATCAAAAACTTACCCCAAAAATTAAAGCAAAATCTCGATATTGAAGTGCGTGGTGAAGTTTATATGGGGAAAGAAGTTTTCCAAGAACTAAACGACGAACGACAAGCATCGGGAGAAGAACCATTTAAGAATCCGCGAAATGCTGCTGGAGGATCACTGCGTCAACTTGATAGTAAAATTACGGCACAGCGAAGATTAGATATCTTCAATTACACTATTGTTGATGCTTATAAATATGGAATAAGAAGTCAAAGCGAAGCATTGTCGTTTCTTCAAGAATTAGGATTTGTAATAAATTCTCACTACCAATATTGTCATAATATTGATGAGGTAATTGCTTATTTGAATCATTGGAAAATAGAAAGAAAAAAATTGACTTATGAAACCGATGGTGTCGTAATAAAAGTCAATGATTTTGCTATGCAAGAAGAAATAGGGTATACAATCAAAAGTCCGAAGTGGGCAATTGCTTATAAGTTTCCTGCGGAAGAGGTCGAAACAAAATTGCTAGATATTATCTTCACGATAGGAAGAACGGGGAATATTACTCCTAATGCTGTTTTAGAACCGATTATGATTGCGGGTAGTTTGGTTCAACGAGCAACCTTGAATAATGAAGATTTTGTAAGGGAAAGGGATATCCGTATTGGGGATTATGTAGTTGTTCGTAAAGCGGGAGATATTATTCCAGAGGTTGTGAAAGTAAACCTAGATAGACGAACAGCAGATTTGGTGCCATTTAAAATGATTGAAGATTGTCCGATTTGTCACCAAAAATTAGTTCGTGAGGAAAATGAAGCAGTTCATTATTGTCGCAATGAACAATGCGAGGGTAGGACGATAGCTTCTTTAATTTATTTTGCTTCTAAAACAGCAATGAATATTGAAGGTTTGGGAGAAAAACTTGTTGAAGATTTATATAATCGCGGTTATATAAAGAAAATAACAGATATATATCGTCTTGAAAACTATTATGATGATTTGGTTAAGATGGAAGGATTAGGAGAAAAGAGCGTCACAGCACTGCTAACAGCAATTAGAGATTCTAAGAACAATTCCTTAGACAAAGTCATTACTGCATTGGGAATTCGTTTTGTTGGAACAAAGGTCGCAAAGATACTCGCCACTAATTTTACTTCATTGACAGAATTAATGAACAGCAGCTATGAGCAATTCATGGCGATTAAAGATATAGGTCCAGCGATTGCTACTAGTATCGTAAAATATTTTACATTGAATAAAGGCTTAGTTCAGGAATTGCAACAATTAGGAATTAATCCTTCAATGGAAAAAAAGGAAAAAGAAAATTTACTTTTTGCGGGTATGTCAATTGTTTTAACGGGAAAACTAGAGAGCCTATCTCGTGATGAAGCAAGTAAAATTATTGAAGACTTAGGAGGAATTCCAACTTCTAGTGTGAGTAAAAAAACTGCTTTTGTGATTGTCGGTAGCGATGCCGGTAGTAAAAAAGAAAAAGCAGAGAGTTTAGGAATTAAAATGATTAGTGAAGAGGAATTTCTGAAAATAATAAAAAGGTGATTGTATGCAAAAATATATCGTTGTAAAAGGGGCAAGAGAAAACAACCTAAAAAACGTCGATGTTAAGATTCCTAAAGATAAACTGGTTGTTATGACAGGTTTATCAGGAAGTGGTAAAACTTCGTTGGCTTTTGATACCATTTACGCGGAAGGTCAAAGGCGATATGTTGAAAGTTTGTCAGCGTATGCGCGACAATTTTTAGGCAATGTTAATAAACCAGATGTGGATTCTATCGAGGGATTATCCCCAGCGATAGCGATTGACCAAAAAACAACGAGTAAAAATCCTCGCTCGACAGTAGGAACCATCACTGAGATTTATGATTATTTACGATTGTTATATGCGAGAATAGGAAAAGCATATTGCCCTGAACATCATGTTTTGATTGCAGCACAAACCATTGAAGAAATAGTAAATAAAATTTTTGAAGCGAAAGAAGATTCGAAAATTATTATTTTTTCCCCCATTGTTTATGGTAAAAAGGGAACACATGAAAAAACAATCGATTTGATTCAAAAAGAGGGTTTTTCTCGGATTAGGGTAAATGGTAAAATCGTTGATGTATCAGAAGACATCGTTTTAGAAAAGACAAAAAGACATAATATAGAAATTGTCATAGATCGTCTAAAGCTTAGAAATGATATTCGTTCTAGGCTATATTCATCATTAGAGACAGCATTGAAATTTGGCGAAGGTAAAGTTATCGTTTCCATTAACGATAATGAGCAAATTTTTAGTGAGCATTTAGCTTGTCCTTATTGTGATTTCTCTATTCCTAAATTAGAGCCAAGATTATTTTCGTTTAATTCTCCTTTTGGAGCTTGTAATGAATGCAAGGGATTGGGTGTATTACAAAAACTAGATGAGAATTTGCTGGTAACGAACCCCAGTGTTTCTATTCGAAAAGGAGCAATCCGTTATTTACGCAACATTGTTGATACAGAGAATATTGAATGGCAAGTTTTCGAGAAAATGACAAACCATTACCATATTGATCTAGACAAACCTTACCAAGACCTAAGTGATGAAGAAAAGGAAATCATTTTGTTTGGTTCTAAGGAACCGATTCCTTATGAAATAATAACAAGTGGTCAAAACATAATTAGGAAATCACAACGCATTGAAGGAATTGCTAGTCTAATTGAACGAAGATATTTACAAACGACATCTAGTATGGCTCGAGAATATTATAATTCTTACTTGGCTGACTTTGAATGTCCTGAATGTCACGGAATGCGCTTATCAAAAGAAGCGTTAAGTGTTTTGGTAGGCAATAAAAATATTTATCAATTAACCGAATTAACTGTTATAGAAGCATTAGAATATTTGAATCAATTGCAATTAAGTGAAACAGATATACAAATTTCTAATTTGGTATTAAAAGAAATCAAAGAGAGATTGCAGTTTTTGATTAACGTAGGGTTAGATTATTTAACGCTGTCTCGTGCTAGTGCCACTTTATCTGGTGGTGAAAATCAAAGAATTCGTTTGGCCACACAAATCGGCTCTCATTTAACAGGTATTTTATATGTGTTGGATGAACCATCAATTGGATTACACCAAAGAGATAATGCAAAACTAGTGGGAGCCTTGAAGGAAATGCGCGATTTAGGGAACACCTTAATTGTTGTTGAACATGATGAAGAAATCATGATGCAATCAGATTATCTAATCGATGTAGGTCCTTTAGCTGGAGATTTTGGTGGAGAAATTGTCGCTGCAGGAACTCCTCAAGAAGTCATGATGAATGAAAAAAGTATAACAGGACAATATCTATCGAAGAAGAAATTTATCCCCGTTCCTGAAAAGAGAAGAACAGGAAATGGTCGATTTATAAAGATTATTAATGCTTGCGAAAACAATTTAAAAAATATCGATGTAGCGATTCCTGAGGGAATGTTGACGGTAGTTACAGGGGTTAGCGGTAGTGGTAAATCGACACTAGTCAATGAAATCTTGCAAAAATTTTTAAGTCAAAAATTATATCGCTCTAAACAAACGCCAGGGAAATGCGATGATATTCTTGGTTGGCGTGATTTTGATAAAGTTGTAGACGTTAATCAGTCGCCAATTGGAAGAACCCCACGTAGTAATCCTGCCACCTATACAGGAGTGTTTGATCAAATAAGAGAATTGTTTGCAGAAACAATGGAAGCAAAGGTTCGAGGTTACAATAAAGGAAGATTTTCTTTTAATGTAAAGGGAGGAAGATGCGAGAAATGCTGGGGGGATGGCGTTGTAAAAATAGAAATGCATTTCTTGCCTGATGTTTATATTCCGTGTGAGGAATGCCGTGGAACAAGATATAATAAAGAGACTTTAGAAGTAAAGTATAAAGGAAAATCAATTGCTGATGTTTTAGAAATGACGATTGATGAAGCAGTCAAATTTTTTTCCAAGATTCCTAGTATCAATAATAAATTGACTGCTTTAAGGGATGTCGGGTTAGGCTATGTAAAATTAGGTCAAAGTGCGACTACTTTATCAGGAGGAGAAGCACAAAGAGTAAAATTAGCAAGTGAGTTAAATAAAAAAATTACCAATAAAACAATCTATTTACTTGATGAACCCACAACAGGACTTCATACAGACGATATAAAACGATTATTGGAGGTAATCAATTACATTGTCGATCAAGGTGCAACAGTTATTATTATTGAACACAATCTAGATGTGATTAAAAGTGCTGATTACATCATTGATTTAGGTCCTGAAGGAGGATATCGGGGAGGAGAAATTGTTTTTGCCGGTTCTCCTGAAGAAATCATAAACTGTGATAAATCCTATACAGGAGAATATTTACGAAAAGTAATGGTAAAAAAATAAGTTATTTTCAGAATAAAAAGAAGCGATAAGCTTCTTTAGAGGTTGATTATGGATAAGAAAAAAAGAAAAGAAAAACGGGAAAAAATAGAAGAAGATTTTGAAAAGTCGATGCGTGAATTGGAAAAGCAAATCGAAGAATTAAAAGAATCTGGCTTAGTGGATCCCGACAAAATAAAAGTTGTTAAAGTGCGATTACCCAATATTGATCCGAAAAAACGAAGACTACTATTTTTTATTGAAATAGTTATTTCATTTTTATTATTCGTTGGCTTAAGCGGCTATATAAAATGGGTTGATTATCCAGAATTATCCTATTTTCTTCTTGCGGTGGGAATATATGTATTTGGTGAAACAATATTAATAAAACTAATAGATTTATTATTACCAAAATTTGCGGTTTATTCTTTAGGAGCATTTGGGATTATTGGAGGAATCATTGCTTTTGTTCTAACAATCCTTTTTGCACCTGAAATTTCAATCGTTAGTACATTTGGAGTGATTATGTTCTACATTATTTTTCTAGTATTGAGGAGCTTAATTAAATGGTTAATGATAAATCGAATATTTACTAGAAAAAGAGTGTAACTTATGTTGTTAATTTTTGATTTGGATGGAACAGTACTAGATACATATCCTTTAATCAGGGAGACATTTATTCAATTGTTCGAGCGATTTTTGCCTGAATACCAATATGATGAAACAGATTTGCAAAGTTTTTTTGGACCAGGACTACTGGATACATTTACGAAAATTGGTTGTAACGAGGAGAAAGCGAAGCACTTGTTTCGTGAATATCGCAAATTAAATGCCAATTTACAACCGAAGTATTTACGGATGTTTCCTGATACAAGGGAAGTACTACAAGCGTTAAAAGATAGGGGTCATAAAATGGCAATCCTTTCTAATAAAATCAATGAGGCAATCACTTCCAACTTAAAACAAATGAATCTATTATCATTCTTTGATTTGATTATTGGAATTGATCAAGTAAAAAAGCCTAAACCTAATCGTGAAGGAATTGATTTGATTAAAAAGATGCTGAATGTTGAGAAATGTATTTATATTGGAGATACAAAAACAGATATGGCTACAGCAATTAATGCTGGAATTGATGGCATCGGTGTGGGATGGGCTCTGACATCTAAAGAAGATTTATTGGCTGCTGGAGCTAAATACGTAGCTTCAGATATGAAAGATTTATTAAAGATAGTGAGGGATAATTATGTTTGATGTATTAATTATAGGAGCAGGACCAGCGGGAATGACTGCGGCAATATATGCAGCTAGGGGAAATTTAAAAGTTGGTATTATTGAACAAGGAGCTCCGGGAGGAGCAATGGTCAATACTTCAGTGATTGAGAATTATCCAGGATTCAAAAAAATAGAAGGAACCTCTTTGGCGCTAGAAATGTTCGAACAAGTAAATGATTTAGGTGTTGAATATTTTGGCTATTCTGTCATTGATATTGAGAAAAACGAAGATATTTTTAAAGTGACTGTAGAAGGATTAGCAGAAAAACTAGAGTCAAAAGCTTTGGTAGTCGCTACCGGAACAAAGAATAAACACCTTAATATTCCTGGTGAAGAGACGTATAAAGGAAAAGGAATTTCTTGGTGTGCTATTTGTGATGGCTCCTTTTATAAGAATAAACCAGTTGCTGTCATTGGTGGAGGAAACTCTGCTTTAGAAGAAGCCCTATACTTAGCCGATATTGCGAGCAAAGTATATGTCATTCATCGTCGTGATGAATTTAGAGGAGCAGAAATTTTGGTCAGCAAGTTAAAAGTCCGGGAGAATGTTGAGTTTATCCTAAATACTATTCCTTTAGAATTTTTGGGGGAAGAAAATTTAAAACAGATTAAATTGCAAAACAAACTAAGTTCTGAGGTTTTTACTATTGATGTAGATGGTTGTTTTGAGTATGTCGGTCAGCAACCAGCGAATCAACTAATCAGTAAATTAGAAATTACCGATGAACGTGGATACGTGGTGGTCGATAAGAATTTTGAGACATCAATTAAAGGTCTTTATGCTTGTGGGGATATTGTTGCGAAAGAAATCAGACAAATAGCTACTGCAATTAATGATGGGGCTATTGCAGCATTAAATATTGTTAAGTACTGCAAGGAATAATTATGTCATTTGCATCAGAAGTAAAAAAGGAAATAAGTAATATTCAAGGTGATGACTGTTGTTTAAAAGCAGAACTTTATTCCATTATCAAGTATCGCTCAACGATAAAGGTATCCACTGGAAGTTTTAAAATTGAAATCATTACTACTTTGAATGCGATAGCACGGAGAATTATATATTTATTTAAAAAAATATATTCGATAAAACTGGAAATTATTCTTGTTGAAAAGAAAAAACTCGATTATAAAAATCTTTATGTCCTAACAACAACAGAAAAAGGTCTTGACATCCTTAAGGATTTAGACTTGATAGATGAAAATTATCAGATTAAAGAAGAGGTATCCAGAGAATTAATAGCAAAACCTTGTTGTAGATTAAGTGTTTTAAGAGGTGCTTTTTTGATGAGGGGGTCGATTAATGATCCGCGTAAAAGCAACTATCATTTAGAGATTGTTGCCATGAATCAAAATGATGCCGACTTTCTTGTTGAAGTGATGAGTCAGGTAGGGATAATGGCAAAACATGTGACTCGTCATAAAGGAATTGTTGTATATGTAAAGAAAGCAGAACAAATTGCTGACTTTCTGCGTTTTGTTGGGGCTACAAATAGTTTATTTTATTTTGAAGACGAAAGGATCAGAAGAGATTACAATAATTATGCTAATAGAACAATAAACTGTGATATTGCGAATGAAGAAAAAGCGATTACTACCGCAGCAAAACAATTAAAAAATATAGCATATTTAGAAAAAAACTTTGGTTTATTGAATTTATCCGATCGTTTAATCGATGCCATTCTATTAAGAAATACTTATCCTGATGATTCATTGTCTCAATTGAGTGAAAAATCGGAAAGTTTAATCGGTCGATATTTTTCTAAATCAGGACTGAGCCATTGTTTTAAAGATATTGAAAGAATGTGTGAACAAATAAAAAAAGATAAGGATAAATCCTCATCTTAATTGGGAAAAATCAAATAATTCTTTAATATCAACACCCAAGGTAGCTGCTAATTTGTCGATATTTTTAAGGGTAATGTTTTTCTCTGCTCTTTCGACATGGCCGATGTAAGTCCGATGAAGACCAGATTCATATCCGAGAGCTTCTTGGGAATAGCCTTTTGCGTTTCTTAATTGTTTTAGTCTTAATCCGAAAAGGACGTTTATTGCATTATCTTTCATTGCTTTTTACCTTCAATGCATACATGATATAAAAAAATGAAAAACCTATCAACAGCCTAAAAGTAGCAGGAGGAAATTATGATTGAAAAAATCGGCGTAGATATATCTGAGAATTCTCGTTTTATAGATATTATTAAAGATAAGAAATGTTATGAAAAAATTCTTTCACCAACGGAAATCATGGTGTTTGAAAAATTTTCATATGAAAAAAGAAAGATAGAGTATCTAGCGAGTCGTTTTTCAGCAAAAGAAGCACTCTTTAAAGCTTGTAATAAAAAATTTAACTTTAATGAAGTGAGCATTTTGAACCATGAAGATGGCAGTCCTTACATCGAAGCGAATTTTTTAGATGGTTATATCACTCATGTTTCTATATCTCATGAGAAAGCATATAGCATCGCTTTCGTTATTTTGGAACAACGAAAATAATTTAAAAGTTCCTTGATAAAAACAACTTTTTTTAGTATAATATATATCGTAAAAATATAGAGATTTATAGGTGATAAAAAATGAACAAGAAAATAACAACAAAAAAGACAGTTAATTATAAAAATATTATTTTTTGGGGAGTCATTGGTTTAATTACATTAGCATTTATCATCGCTGTTATCGTTAGATTTATTGGTTCAAGAACAGTGAATAACTATGATTCTATTGAGCATCTAGTAGGTGAAGAAATCTTTGAACAAACAGAAGAAACTTACATTGTTTATTTATATAGTAGTGATTCTCAATATGAAGAAGCAGTAGGGGCAATGGATGAGATTATTTTTAATTATGTTACCTTCCAAAAACGAAATTCTGATGATGCCGATGTATACAAATTATATGCTGTTGACTTGGCAGATCCAGAAAATGCAAAAGCGGTTGTTTTTGAATCGGAAACAAATATGTTAGTAGGTAGCCAGTTTTCTGATTTAAAGGTTAGTGACAAATCGATTCCTGTGCTAATTGTTATTAAAAAAGGTTCAGTTATTTCTTATGATATAACAGAAAATGACATCAGTGATTATTTGCAAACAATCATAGAAGAAAATAAATAAGAGGATAACACCATTTTCTTCGTATTGAAAAATCTTGACTTTAATCATGTTTTGTTATAACATGTTAAAGGACTTTGGAGTAGTACTCAAGTGGCTGAAGAGGTGCCCCTGCTAAGGGCATAGATCGGGAAACTGGTGCAAGGGTTCAAATCCCTTCTACTCCGCCATTTTTGGGCCTTTTGGAGAAGCGGTTTAACTCACATGCCTTTCACGCATGCATACACGGGTTCGAATCCCGTAAAGGTCACCAATTGATAAAAAGGTATGCGATATACTCGAGATATAATATATACCTGATATATATGGCTCTAATGGAGCCGTTTTTATTAGTATTCTTCTTTGTTTTTTTTAAAAAATAGGGTATAATTAGAAAAAAAGGTAGGAATTCACATGAAAGAAGCAATTATTGGTTTAATAATTCCCTTTTTAGGAACGACTTTAGGTGCATCAATGGTTTTTTTTGTAAAAAAAGAAATCAAACCTTCCATCCAAAAACTATTGTTGGGGTTTGCCTCTGGTGTGATGATAGCGGCATCGATTTGGTCGTTATTAATACCGGCAATTGATATGGCAGAGGAGCAAGGTAAAATTGCTTGGCTACCAGCTAGCGTTGGCTTCTTATCGGGAATGGGATTTCTGTTAATATTGGATAGCATTATTCCCCATTTGCATAATCGTGCTTCTTCTCCAGAAGGGTTAAAATCGCAATTGAAGCGAACAACGATGTTAGTATTTGCTGTGACATTGCATAATATTCCTGAAGGAATTGCGATAGGAGTTGTTTTTGCTGGTGCATTAGCAGGGAATATGGGAATATCGTTAGCGGGAGCCCTAGCATTATCCATCGGTATTGCAATTCAAAATTTTCCTGAAGGGGCTATCATTTCCATACCTTTAAAAGCTGAAGGGAATTCACGTAATAAAGCATTTGTAATTGGAGCATTATCAGGAATTGTTGAACCAATTGCTGCTTTTATTACAATCTTGCTAACAAGTTTTATGGTGCCTATTTTACCATTCTTATTGGCTTTTGCTGCAGGAGCAATGATATATGTCGTTGTTGAAGAGTTAATTCCTGAATCGCAAAGAGGAAATCATTCCAATATAGCAACAATCGGTGTTGCTGTTGGATTTGCCATCATGATGATATTAGATGTTGCTTTAGGGTAAAATAAATAGATTATCGATAGAGGTTTGTTGATGAAAATAGCAGCAATACAACTAAACAACTATATTGGTGAGATGGTTCAAAGTTTTATCGGCGCGGAAACTTTAATTAAAGAAGCAGTTCATCAAGGGGCGAAATTTGTTGCGTTGCCAGAATTGTCAACATGTGGATATATTCCCAATACTGATATATGGAGTTTTGGTGAACCTCGTGAGGGTATCACTAGTAAGTGGGCAAAAGAAATCGCGAAAAAATATCAAATTTATGTTGGTGCTGGTTTTTTAGAATGCGACGGAATCGATTTTTATAACTCTTATTTAATCGCCAATCCACAAGGTAAAATAGATGGTGTTATTAGGAAAAAAGATGTGGAGGCCTATTGTTTTAAGTCGTTTTCGGGTAAGAATATCATCGAAACAGAAATAGGAAAAATCGGGATTGGCATTTGTGCTGATACTCATAAAAAGTGGTTCTTTAAAAAAATGAAAAAAATTCAACCGGATTTGATAATTCTTCCTCATGCTTGGGCGACACCTACCAGCGAAAACAAATTGATTAGTAAAAAGGATATTGTTAAAGCAGAGGAAGACTTAAAAACGTTGGGCAAAATATACGCAATTAATTTGAAAGTACCGACTATGTTCGTTAATTCATGGGGGAAAATGCCCCCAATGTTAGGATTTTTTGGAAAAATGATGAACAGTGATTATTTTTCCTTGAATGGATCCTCAGCAATTTTTTTACCTGATGGAAAGGCTTTTTATTGCCCGAATGAAGAGGGCCAGATAACCGTGGATGTTGATTTAAAAACCCCTAAAAGTGTAACGACAAGCCCTAAATTTTATAATGGGTGGTTACATAAAGGTTCTTGGTTAATCAGAAAGATTGTCATTCCTTGGGAAAGAATATATGGTCGAAAGTTTTATAAAAAAAGTTTATTAAGAATCGCAAAAGCAAAAAACACTTTAAAATATTTTAAAGAAAAATAGGAAATAATCAAAAAGTAAATTGACAGGATAAATGTGGAGGGCCTATGAAAAAAATAATTATTGGTAAACTAAAAGAATCTGCAATATCAGTATTACCAATAACTTTATTAGTAATTATCATTTCTTTTTTTCTTGATGTTGCAAAAGAGGATATGATTCATTTTATTATTAGTGCAATTATGTTAGCTATCGGAATGGGTTTATTCAACATGGGATCTGATTCATCCTTGCTCACTATAGGAAGAGAAGTTGGAACGCATATAACCAAAAAACGTAATTTAACATTAATGATAGTGGTTATTTTTATAATAGGATTTATGATTACGATTGCTGAACCAGACTTGGTGGTTCTAGCAGAACAATTTGATGGATTAAAAAACAAATATTATTTGATACTCCCAATTGCATTAGGAGTGGGTATTTTCTTAGTAATTTCAGCGTTGAGAATTGTCTTTCAAATAAAATTGTCGTATTTGTTAATCATTTCGTATTCATTGATTTTTCTGATTGCACTTTTTGTGGCTCCAGAATTTGTTCCAGTTTCATTGGATTCTGGTGGAGTAACGACTGGTCCGATTATCGTTCCGTTTATTCTAGCCTTGGGTTCAGGTATTGCTATAGCACGTGGCGATAGTGGTTCTGAGGAAGATAGTTTCGGAATGGTTGCTTTATGTGCTATTGGTCCGATTCTTGCTGTTTTATTCCTAGGATTATTCTTGGGAGAGACAACAATCAACGCCGGAACTGAAGAACAGGGGAATTTTCTTGAAATTCTTGTTACTAACATCAAAGATGTAGGAATAGCGCTTGCACCAATATCTATTTTCTTTGCTGGATATCAGTTGTTATATTTAAAATTAAGTGCAAAAAAAATTAAAAAAATAATAATTGGATTATTGATTACCTATGTAGGTTTGGTTTTGTTTTTATCGGCTGTAAACTATGGCTTTATGCCAATAGGAGTTATTTTTGGAAAAAAACTTGGAGCATTGGAGTCGAATTGGATATTAATTCCTCTTGGTGGATTGATTGGATTCTTTACTGTACTAGCGGAACCAGCAGTATATGTATTAAACGACCAAGTAGAAGAAATCACCAGTGGAACAATATCTAAACGATTGATGTTATTTAGCTTAGTAATTGGGGTTGGTATTTCTGTTGCTATGGCTATGTTTAGAATTATCTATGATATTTCTATTTGGTGGTTTGTGATTCCAGGATATGGTATTGCTCTAACTTTAATGTTTTTTGTTCCGAAAATTTTTACCGCGATTGCCTTTGATTCAGGCAGTGTTGCATCTGGACCGATGACAGCAACCTTTATTTTTCCCTTTGCTATTGGTGTAGGAACAAGTGTTGACAGTTCAAAAGTTCTCTTAAATGCATTTGGAATTGTTGCCTTTGTTTCCATGACACCCCTAATTGTTATTCAATTGCTGGGTTTAATCTATAAGATTAAATTAGGAAAGATAAAACAAGATAGGGTTGAAGAGGATATAAAGATAATTAAACTAAAGAAAACCAAGAAAAATAAAGAACTAGTTCAAGAAGGTGGTAAAAATGACTGATGAATTACAAGGTATGAAATTAATTATCACGATAATTGATCGCGATAAAGGAGAAAAAGTAGAAGAAATTTTAAGTAAATGCGGAGTTTATTATCAATTAATTATGTTAGGAGAAGGCACTGCTGAGCAAGAAATTTTACATCTGCTAGGATTGAGTAGTTTGGAAAAAGATGTTGTACTGTCGTTTGTTGAGGAAGACAATGTCGAGGAAGCCCTTAATCAATTGCAAGGCAAATTAGAATTAAACAAGCAAGGTAAGGGAATTGCATGTGTTGTAGATCTTGATTGTATCGGTGGCAGTAAAGCGCTACAAATCTTATTAGGAAGAGAGTGTTAGGAGGAAAACAATGGAAAATTATATGATATTTGCTATTTGCCATCATGGATATGCTGGTGATATTATGACTATCGCTCGTAAGGCAGGTGCTAAAGGAGGAACAATACTCAAAGCAAGAGGTTCTGCCGGTAAGGAAGTTGCAAAGTTTTTTGGGATTACCATTCAACCAGAAAAAGAAATGGTGATGATTATCGTTCCAGAAAATTTGAAAGAAAATATTATGAAAGCAATTGTTCAAAATGCTGGAGTTCAAACGGAAGCCCATGCAATTACTTTCTCAATTAAATTAGATCAAGTCATTGGTATCAATGTATAAAAATCTCCCCATAAAAGGGAGATTTTTTTATAGGAAAAAGTATTGACAAAGCATAGGGTAAATCATATAATATATCTGCGTTGTTTACATTTACTAAACTTTAAGTTTAATTATATAAAACACATTAAACTTAATGTTTAATAGAAAGTGAGGAATAAAATGAATATCGGAATAAAGATAAAAAGGTTACGTGTCTTGTGTCAACTCACACAAGAAGAACTTGCTGATCGTTGTGAGCTAACAAAAGGATATATATCGCAGATTGAAAATGATTTAACAAGTCCTTCTATTAGTACATTAACGGATATTTTGGTCGCACTAGGAACAAATCTCAAAGAATTTTTCAGCGATAATGATGAAGATGAAAAAATAGTCTTTACTGATGAAGACTATATTGTTAAGGAAGAAAAGGACCATACGATTACTTGGTTAGTTCCAAACAGCCAAAAGAATCAAATGGAACCAATTCTCTTTAAGTTATTAGCTAATAGTCAAACTACCATTGATATGCCCCATGAAGGACAAGAATTTGGATATGTTTTAGAGGGTGAAATTATGATTATCATTGGTGGAAAGAGCCTTGTTTGTCATAAAGGAGAAACATTCTATTTTACTACTGATAAAAACCATTTTATTAAAAATGCAACAAATAAGATTGCGAAAATTATATGGGTGACAAGTCCCCCTAATTTTTAAGAAGGAATTATACTATGAAAAAGAAAAATGTAATTATAGAATTAATCGGTGTATCAAAGCAATTTAATGGTAATACTGTTGTTGATGATTTTAATCTATACGTTAAGAAAGGGGAATTTATTACTTTCTTAGGTCCATCAGGTTGTGGTAAAACAACAACCTTAAGAATGATTGCTGGTTTTGAAATGCCAACAACAGGAAAAATATTGTTGAATGGACAAGACATAACTTTATTACCTCCTTTTAAAAGACCAGTAAATACTGTTTTTCAGCGATATGCATTATTTCCTCATTATGATGTTTATGATAATATTGCTTTTGGCCTAAAAATGAAAAAAATAAAAGAAACAAAAGTCAATAAAAAAGGGGAAACTATTGAGATTGAAAGAAAACTAACGGTTGAGGAAATCGATGAAAAAGTAACGAAAGCTTTAAAAATAGTTGACTTAGAAGAATTTGAGGCACGAGACATCTCCACTTTGTCAGGTGGTCAACAACAACGTGTCGCTATCGCCAGAGCGATTGTTAACGAACCAGAAATTCTTCTTCTCGATGAACCTCTAGGAGCACTAGACTTAAAAATGAGAAAAGAAATGCAATTAGAGTTAAAGGCAATGCATAAAAAACTAGGAATCACTTTCATTTATGTGACTCATGATCAAGAAGAAGCATTAACGATGTCTGATACGATAGTAGTTATGAATGATGGCATAATCCAACAAATAGGAACTCCAACGGATATTTATAATGAGCCTAAAAATGCTTTTGTAGCGGATTTCATCGGCGAAAGCAATTTATATAATGGTACCATCACCGATGAAAAGAAAGTGTTATTTATCAATCATGTTTTTGATATGGTTGATGACTTCGAGAAAAATGAAAAAGTTGATGTTATTGTTCGTCCAGAAGATATTTTCTTGATGGAAAAAGACATTGGGATGGTCAATGGTAAGCTAGTTAGTAAAATCTTTAAAGGTGTTTATTATGAATATACGATGATGGTTGGTAAAAATGAGGTTATCATCCATGATACAAAAGAACATGATATTAATCAAACGATGAGTATCTATATTAAACCATTCGATATTCATATCATGAAAAAGGATTTTATCAGCAATGTTTATGAAGGCCATATTGATAAAAATAACAAAGTCGTTTTTGCTGAGGGAGAATTTGAATGTGATGTAACCCAATTGATTCCTAATTCTACTCTTGATGAAGATGGATATTTGGTTGATGCTAAAGGAGTCGTTTATGATTTGACCGATGCTCCTGTAAAAGTAGAGGTAGGATTAAAGGACATTGATATCAGTGATAATGAAGAAGAAGGCAATGTTGTAGGTCAAATTGTTTCCATTATCTATAAAGGTGACCATTATCAGGTTATTGTCAGAACAAAAGATTATGATGATTTTGTAGTGGATACCGAATATTTGTGGAATGAATTTGATACAGTTAGTATCGCCATTCTTCCCGAGAATATTAAAATGACTTTAAAACAAGAGGCGAAAAACTATGTCAAGGATTAGATTTTCACGTAAACAATTAACTTTGCCTTATGCGTTATTTTTACTATTTTTCGTTGTCTTTCCCTTGTTATTAATCGTATATTATGCTTTTACTGATAATAATGGTAAATTAACATTAAATAACTTTGTTTCCTTCTTTAGTGATAATACAAAACTCAGCGTTTTATTAATTAGCGCTCTAATTGGGTTTGGCAATACTGCCCTTTGCTTATTATTTGGTTATCCTGTAGCTATGATTTTGAGTAATAAACAATATAATAATAGCAAAGTCATCGTCATGCTCTTCGCTATGCCAATGTGGATTAACTTTGTATTGCGAATTGCCGCTACAAGGGATTTATTATATTGGATAGGAATCAATGGAGGGGAATATCCATACTTAGCGACGATGATTGGTATGGTATACAATTATTTACCTTTTACTATTTTACCTTTGTATACAACGATGTTGAAAATGGATAAAAGTTTAATTGAAGCTTCTTATGATTTAGGAGCAAATAAGCGACAAACTTTCGTTAAGACAATTATTCCCATGACAATGCCAGGAGTAATCAGTGCGGCAACGATGGTTTTCATGCCTACCATGTCATCCTTTGTTATCAGCGATGTTATGGGAGAAAATAAAATTCAATTAATTGGTAATACAATTCAATTGAATTTTGATCAAGGACAGTGGCATAGTGGTAGTTTAATTGCTTTGATTATGTTAATAATCATTGGTGTTACAATGCTATTAACAAAGAACGTTCAAAGTCAGGAAGATATACGAGGTAGTCTATGGTAAAAAAAATATTAGCAAAAGCCTATATCTCAATTATGTTGCTTTTTATGTATGCACCATTAATCGTCTTGGCTATTTTTAGTTTCACTAATACACAAAATATTGGTACATGGAATGGATTTTCTTTTGAATTGTATCATTTGATGTTTAAAAATAAAGATATTATGGAATCATTATATAATACATTGATGGTAGCAATTGTTTCTAGTGTCGTTTCAACAATCCTAGGAACATTGGGAGCAATAGGAATTTTTTATAGTGGAAGAAAAGTAAAAAAGAGTATGGAGGCCATTTCGCAAATACCAGTATTGAACGCAGAAATTGTAACAGCTTTATCGCTAACCATTTTATTTGTTTTTGTTGGCGTAGAATTCAATTTTATCACGTTATTAATAGGTCATGTCGTTTTGACTGTTCCTTTCGTGGTGTTAAGCGTAACTCCCAAACTAAAACAAATGGATCCTAGTATTTATGAGGCAGCCCTTGATTTAGGAGCAACACCAAATACAGCACTGTGGAAAGTGATTGTACCGGAGATTATTCCCGGAGTATTTTCAGGATTTATTTTAGCGATAACTTTATCGCTAGATGATTATATTATTACCGCTTTTACCCGCAATAATTCTTTTCAAACACTAAGCACTTATGTCTATGGTGCAACTGCGCGAAAAGGAGCATTGCCTCCTGCATTAAGAGCCTTATCAACGATTATTTTTGTTGTGATTTTAATCGTTTTGATTATTGTTAATGCAAGGACAAAAAATAACAATGGAATTAGAAAGGAGCAAATATAAAAATGAGAAAAACAATTCTTTCTTTATTAGTCATGATTATTACTGTTTTTTTACTAACACAGTCAACAATTCATGCTGAAGAAGAAAACTTAACTTTACGAGTATATAATTGGTATGAATATATTGAGGATGGTAAAGACGAAGATGGAAATAAAGTAGGACCTTCTGTTATGGAAGAATGGGCAGCGGATTATAAAGCGAGGACAGGGAAAACAGTAACTGTTGTCTATGATATGTTTGAAACCAATGAATTAATGTTAAACACATTAAAAACAGGAAAAACGACTTATGATTTAGTTTGTCCATCTGACTATATGATTCAAAAAATGATCAGAGAAAATCTATTAGAAAAGATTGATTTAGATTTAATCCCTAATTATCAAGCCTATGCTTCTCCTTATTTAAAGAATTTGTTTCTTGAAAATGGTTGGGAAGATTACGCTGTTGGATATATGTGGGGGACGATGGGATTTATTTATAATCCTGAAAAAGTGAACGAAGAGGATATTAATAGCTGGACTATTTTATGGAATGAAGCCTATAAAAATAAAGCAACGGCAAAAAATAGTGTTCGCGACACTTACATTATCGGTGTGTTTTATGTTTATAAAGAAGAATTAGATCGACTATCTGGTGATTTTGTAGCGGGTAAAATTGATGCTCATACCTATCAAAATCAAATAACTGCGATTATGAATAGAACTGATTCAGAAACCTTGGCCAAGGTAGAAGAAGCCTTAAATCAAATGAAAAAAAATATTTATGGTTTTGAAGTAGATAGTGGTAAAAAAGACATTGTTACAGGTAAGATTGATATCAATTTCGCTTGGAGTGGTGATGCAGTCTATGCAATGGATACTGCGGAAGAAGAAAACGACATGAATTTGAATTATATCGTTCCTCAAGAAGGAAGCAATGTATGGTTTGATGGTTGGGTAATGCCGAAAGGTGCTAATATTCAGCTTGCATCTGATTTTATCAATTATTTATCTTTGCCGGAAGTTGCTGTAAAGAACATGAATAAAATAGGTTATACCTCTGCAATCGCTGGAGATGCTATTTTTGATCAAATTATCGATTGGTATGGTGATGAAGATGGGGAGGAAGTCGATTTAACTTACTTTTTCCAGGGAACATTATCAAATGAAAAATTAACCGATGGAAAAGCGATTGTTAAAATCAATGAAAGAGGACGCCAATTTGATGCACAATATCCTGATGAAACAATTATTGCTCGTTGTGGTGTGATGGAGGATTTTGGCGACCGCAATGAAGCAGTATTGGAAATGTGGCAAAGAGTAAAGGGAAGCGTTATTTCCATCTGGGCTATCGTTATTATTGTGGTGATTATTGCTGGAGGAGTAATAATTTATTATTTCAATAACAAATCAAAGAAAGTAAGAAACAAGAGACTAAGCAAAAGAGCTTAGCTCTTTTTTTAAACTAAAAATGTTTTATAAAATAAATAAAAAAACCTTTTGAAAAAAACAAATACTATAGTATAATAATAATAGTGCGAATAGGTTTTCTTTTATAGGAGGTATAATTAATGAAAGAATATAAAACAAGCAATATTAGAAATGTCGCTGTGCTTGGTCATATGGGAAGTGGTAAGACAAGCATGGGAGAAGCTTTACTTTTTGTTACCAAAGCTATCGATAAAAAAGGTGAAGTAGAGCGTAAAACTACCATTGGTGATTATTCTCTTGAAGAGCAAAACCGACAAACAACTTTGATGTCTTCTTTATTACCATGTGAATGGAAAAACAATAAAATTAATTTCCTTGACACTCCTGGATCAGAAGAGTTTATTGGAGATATTAGTAATGTTCTATCTGTTGCTGATGGTGCAGTAGTCTTAATTGATGCTACTAAAGGTGTTGAAGTCGGTACAGAAAGAGTATGGGAAGAACTAAGTAATCGTAAAATTCCAACCATCATTTTTGTTAATAAGATGGATAAAGAGAATGTTAAATTTGATGAGGTTATCGATTCAATTACCAGTAAACTAAGTAAAAATGCTACTCCATTTGCTTGGCCTGTTGGTGAAACGAATAATTTTGGTGGATTCATTAATTTGCTAAATAAGAAAGCAGTTTTATTTAATGGATTGGATTGTAAAGAAGGACCGATTCCTCCTGTATTAACAGCAAAAGTGGAAGAAATTAATGGACAATTATTGGAAAAAGTTGCTGAAGCGACAGAAGAGCTGATGGAAAAATATTTCAGTGGTGAAGAATTAACTGCTGAGGAAATTCGTCAAGGACTGAAGATAGAAGTTTCGGCGTCAGAATTATTCCCTATTTTAGTAGGTGCAGGTTTAAAAAATGTTGGTGTCGATGCTTTATTGGATATGATTGTTGACTTTTTACCTGCTCCAAATGAAAGACCACTAAAAGAAGGTCTTAATACTAATAATGAAACGGTGAAAAGAGAAATGAGCGAAAATGCTCCACTTGCAGGATATGTTTTCAAGACTACAATTGACCCCTTTGTTGGTACAATCAGTTTCTTTAAACTATATGCCGGTTCATTAAAGGTAGGGCAAGAAGTCTTCATACCATCAACAGGAAGTGTAGTGAAAATTACTCAATTATTTACTGTTATGGGAAAAACACAATTACCAATCGATTCTGTTAGTGCAGGCGATATTGCTTGTGTGGCAAAAGTATCAGAATTTTATAATGGTCTTACATTCTGTGATAAGAAAGATCCGATTGTTTATCCAAAAAATGAACACGCAAACCCTATCATTTATGTGGCTATTCAACCAAAGAATAAAAACGATGAAGATAAATTATCTGGTTCATTACAAAAATTAAAATTAGAAGATGAAACATTTGAAATTGTAAGAAATCCAGAAACAGCACAACAATTGATTGGTGGTCAAGGAATGACTCATATCGGTTACATCTTAGAAAAGATGAAAAATATGTTTAAGGTTGAAATTGATGTTTCTGATCCAAAAATTGTTTATCGTGAAACAATTAAAGCTAAAGGTGAAGCTCAAGGTCGACATAAAAAGCAATCAGGTGGTGCTGGACAATTTGGTGATGTATGGATTCGCTTTGAACCATGTAAAGAAGACTTTATCTTTGCTGAAGAAGTTGTTGGAGGAGCTGTTCCAAAAAATTATTTCCCAGCCGTTGAAAAAGGTCTAATTGAAACATTAGAACATGGACCATTAGCAGGATTTCCAGTCATTGGAATCAAAGCAACATTGTTCTATGGCTCTTATCATCCAGTAGATTCCAATGAAATTTCATTTAAATTGGCTGCTGGATTAGCATTTAAAAATGCAATCGATAAGATTAAACCAACAATTCTAGAACCAATTTGTGAAGTAAATGTTACAGTAAAAGACGAATTCGTTGGTGATATCATGGGTGATATGACCAAAAGGCGTGGACGCGTTTTAGGTATGGAACAAGGTCATGGTATGCAAACAATTATTGCTGAAGTTCCTGAAGCAGAAATTGTTAAATATGCAACTGACTTAAAAGCAATGACACAAGCAAGCGGTCGTTTTACCCGTAAGTTTGTTCGTTATGAAGAAGTTCCTGAAATGTTAATTAAGAAAATAATTGAAGAATATAAGAAAGAAAAATAAGAACCAGGGCTATTCAAAATAGCCCTTTCATCTATGAGGAGGGAAAATGCGATTAGAGTATCTAGTTGATGTAGAAGAAATTTCTATCAAAGAATACCTCATGCTTTTAGGATTGTCTCGTCGTTTGGCGAGAAAAATAAAACTTTATGGGAAGATGTATATTAATCATCAGGAAGCTTTTAATTATCATCTTGTAAAAAAGGGCGACCTCCTAACAATCGAATTTGATGAAACGCTGAATCAAGAAATCGTTGCCAATCCATCAGAGTTAGAAATTTTCTATAACGATGATGATTTGATGGTAGTGAATAAACCTCATGATTTGGCAATTCAACCTTCTAGACGTCATCAAGAAGACAATTTGATTTCTAGAATAAAAGCTTTCTTTATCGATCAAGAAATAACTTCTAATATTCATATTGTAAATCGCCTTGACTATGCAACATCAGGATTGGTTTTAGTCGCAAAAAATGGATATATTCATCATCAATTAACAAGTAAAAATCGTATTAATAAAAAATATCAAGCCCTTGTAACAGGTAAACTTCTTGAAAAAGAAGGAACAATTAATTTACCGATTGCTCGTCTTGTTGATGGGGAAATAAAAAGAGGGGTTAGTGAAACAGGAAAAACAGCAATCACTAATTATAAAGTGCTTGTCGAGTATGAAAATACGAGTTTATTGGAATTAATTCTTGAAACAGGGAGAACTCATCAGATAAGGGTTCATCTATCGCATATCGGGCATCCCCTTGTAGGAGATAAACTCTATGGAACCGAAGAAAAAAGATTGTATTTAGATTGTTATTATATGGAATTTATTCATCCTCAAACAAAGAAAAAGTTGATTTTTTCAAAAGAAGTAAAATGGAATGTTTGAAAGTCTTGTAATAGTAAAAAAAATCGGGTATAATAATACCGTTGATAAAAAGGTGAGAAATGATGAAAAAAATATTGGTAATTCTTGTATTTAGTTTTGCGTGTTTATTCTTAGCAGCATGTACTCCAAAAGAAGAAGAAAAAGATTATGTACTATCATTAACGGGTGAGACATCTGTTGAAGAAGAAGAACAAATCCAATTATCAGCGAATGTTGCTGGATTAACAGGATTAACATTTGTGTGGAAATCTTCTAATGAAATGGTGGCAACTGTAGTCGATGGATTAGTCACTGGAGTGTCTGTCGGTGAAGCAACGATTACAGTAAGTGTTGAAGGAAATAGTAAAATTGCCTCTGT
>JAAYBG010000107.1 GCA_012718985.1 Acholeplasmataceae bacterium | reverse complement strand
TGTTGGTGATGGGGTTACAACCCTTACTTCTGATGCTTCTTCAAAAACAACATTTACGGTTGCTGAACCAGAAAAACCAATTGATGAACCTGAAGATCCTAAAGATCCAGAAGATCCATCTAAACCGGAAGAACCAACTGAAAGAGGCTGTAATAATAGCGCTGCGCTCCAATTTGTTTTATACTTATTTGGTGTTTTCACGGTGTTGTTCTTTGTAAGAAAGAAATTCTTCTAAAATAAATATCACCACTTACTAAAGAAGTGGTGATTTTTTTAATTGCATTGACAAGAATTATCGGGTTTGTTATAATCAAAGATGTAAATTTTATATGTGTTGGGTGCGAAATGCATAACAAGGAATTAGGTTAAAAGCCTAAGCTAACCCAGTAGCCGTAATGCTGATGAACATCGCTTATTCCACTGTAAATAACGGGAAGGATGATAAGTAAAATGAAGCAAAGCCGGAAGACTTACCTAACACTTTATAAATTTCTCCTGGGTAATGAGAATAGGGCACATTTCTTATGCACCTATTTTTCCCAAATTTTAAGAAAGGAAGTGTGAGAAATGAAAAGAAAATTTACGATATTAACACTGGTTATTGTTCTGGTGTTTGGTCTTTTTGTAGTTAGTGGATGTAAGAAGAAAGCAGAAGGCGAAGGTAATGCCACAGTACAAATTGTTGATTTTGATGGAAAAGAGCTATTTAATGATGAAATTAAATTTGATGCTGATGATACGCTTGTTGACTTACTAAAAAATCACAAAAAAATCAAGATGACAGGAGAAACATCAGAATATGGTTTCTATGTCGTTTCTTTGTGTGGAGTTTCTGCTAGCAATGAGGATCATACCTATTGGTCAATTGAAGTGAATGGTGAATACTCTTTGGTAGGGGTTTCAGATATTACTTTGGTTGATGGAATTGAAATTGCTTTTTTATTAATTGGCTGGTAAAGGAAAAAATTATAAACCAAAAATAAGCAAACGATAAAATGAAAGTCGTTTGCTTTTTCATTGACTAAAATGGGTGTTTATTATATAATATAAGAGGTAACAGGATATGTTATATCATTTTATATAAAAAATATATAAATAAATTTTAAAAACGGAGGTAAAATAATGTACGGTACATTCTTAATGGATGGCTTGGACGTGTTTTTTTATTTTATTGCTCCTATTTTGTGTATAAGTTTGGGTACTGGAATTGGAATTATCTTATTTCGTAATTACTATAATAAAACGAAAAAGACAGCAAACAAGATAATTGAAGATGCCAAAAAGCTTGCAGAGGAGAATCGTCGTAAAGAGGTTCTCGAAACAAAGCAAGAAACACATTTGTTGAAACAAGAGGCTGAAAAAGAAATTCGTCAATTGAAACAAGATGCTGATAAAGAAATAAAAGAAAGAAAAAAATCAGCAAGTGATTTAGAACAAAAACTATTACAAAGGGAAGAACGTTTAGATAATAGAAGTAATAATTTAGATAAACGTGAGGAGACTTTAAATCAAAAAGAACACAAGATTGATCAACTGAAAGCTGATGTAGAAAAACAATACAGTAAAGCTGAAGAATTAATCGAAGAGCAAAACAAAAAATTAATTGAAATTTCAAACTTGAATGTCGACGAAGCAAAGAAGCTAATTTTAGAGCGAGTAGAAGAAGATATGTCTTTAGAAATTGCTGTAATCATTAAAGAAGCTGAAGAAAAGGCAAAAAAAGAATCAGCTCGTAAAGCACAAACACTACTTGCAAATGCAATCCAACAATATGCAAATGAAGCAGTCAGCGAAAAAACAGTATCGGTAGTGCCACTTCCTAATGATGAAATGAAGGGTCGTATTATTGGTCGTGAAGGGCGTAATATTCGTGCTATTGAAGCATCAACAGGAGTTGATTTGATTATTGATGATACTCCAGAAGCAGTAGTTCTATCTTCTTTTGACCCTATTCGTCGAGAAGTAGCAAGAAGGACTTTAGAAGCTTTAATTTCTGATGGTAGAATTCAACCATCAAGAATTGAAGAGTTGGTAGCAAAATTTAATAAGGAACTTGATGTTGAATTAAGAGAAACTGGTGAGAAAGCTGTCTTCGATACTGGTGTAGGTAAAATGCATCCCGAACTTATTAAACTAATAGGTAGATTAAAATTCAGAACAAGTTATGGGCAAAATGCTTTATCCCATTCTCTAGAGGTAGCTTATCTTACGGGTAAACTTGCCGTTGAGATTGGTGAAAATGAAATATTAGCTCGTAGAGCAGGTTTATTACATGATATTGGTAAAGCAGCTGACCATGAGATGGAAGGTAGCCATGTTGATATTGGCTTAGAATTAGCTCGAAGATATCGAGAAAATCCTACGGTAATTGATGCGATTGGTTCGCATCACGATGATGTTGAAGCAACAACGATTATTGCTCAATTGGTGGCAGCAGCTGACGTATTATCAGCGGCAAGACCAGGTGCAAGAAGTGAATCATTAGAGAACTATATCAAGAGATTAACTCAATTGGAAGATATTTGTAATGAATTCAAGGGGGTTGAAAAATCTTATGCGTTACAAGCAGGACGGGAAATCAGAATATTGGTTAAACCAGACGAGATTAGTGATCTTGAGACATACAAATTGACCAGGGATATCAGATTAAAGATTGAAAATAATTTGAATTATCCGGGAACAATTAAAGTAACAGTTATAAGAGAAACAAGAGTTAGTGAAACAGCTAAATAATGAATTTGAAGGTTAGGCACTGTTATAGTACAGTGCTTTTTTTATTGAAAAAAATCAATTTAATTGATATCAAAGATAGTTAATGATATAATACGCATAGATGGAGTAAATTATGAAAATATTAATAATAGGTGATGTTTTTTCAAAACTAGGAAGAGAATCGCTGGAAAGAAATATAAAAAAGATTCGCAATGCTGAGAAAATCAATTTTTTAATCGTTAATGGGGAAAATATATCTCATGGAAAAGGGATGAATCAAGGTCATTACAAATGGCTTTTAGAACAAGGGGTTAATGTAATTACCTTAGGTAATCATGCGTTCAATCAAAAAAGCATTTACAATTTTATCGATGATGTCAATAATGTTGTTCGCCCTTATAATTATTCAACTGCAGAACACGGCAAAGGCTTTGCTACTGTTAATTACAATGGGTTAAAAATTACTATTTTTCAAATGATGGGAAGAATTTTAATGACTGATGAAGTCTTATGTCCATTTAAAGAAACAAAGAAACTTTTAGAAGAAGTAGATAGTGATATTTATATTTGTGATTTCCATGCGGAAGCAACAAGTGAAAAAATAGCATTTGGATATGCTTTCAGTGGTAAAGTGCAAATTATTTTTGGTACCCACACCCATGTACAAACAAATGATGCTCGTATTCTTGAAGGAGGAACAGCTTACATTACCGATGTTGGCATGACAGGTCCCCTAGAAGGGGTTATTGGTGTGGAAAAAGAAGTTATTCTGGATCGTTATTTAAACGATGGTAAGCAACGATTTAAACCTCAAGAAACAGGAAAAAGTCAATTCAGCGCAATCTTAGTAGATATTGATGAAAACACTAAAAAAGCAACGAGTATTGAAACAATACGTATCATTGAATAAATAAAGTGTAATAGAGTGTAATATTACACTTTTTTTATATAAAAAAAAGCCCAACTTTAACAGTTGGGATCACTAAACAAACTATAAAATTATTTATCTAATAAATAAATATTACCTACAGGAACAGTAAACATAAACCCGATACCAGGTTTTTTCTCATTAAAAATGTTTCGAATTGCTGTTGTTAAGTCTTCTAAAATTTCTTCCTTTACAACCGAAAAAATGGTTTTATTATAAGGATGCTTTTCATTAACTAAATACCTTAAAGCACCAAACAAGGGAATGTGTTGGTAATCTCCACTAACTATTGCGCTTCCCATTCCTTGAGAATCAATAATGGTAGCCCCCTTTACTTTAAATTTAACCATAGTTGACAATACCTCATCGAGGTATTCTTCTTTATTTAAAATGATAACAAGAGTAATCATAATGCCTCCTTCTTATTGATATTACAGATGTGATTTCTTGATTCAAAATACTATTCAATCCTTTCTAAACCATTGATTTCTCCAGATAAAGAAATTGCCAGTTTAGAAAAAATAGGACCTGTAGTTTCATAGACTAGAACACTAAACATAATAATCGTGTTAATAATTGCCGCATATTCAGGTAATTGAGAGGCAACTATTACCGATAGACCAATCGAAATGCCTCCTTGAGGAAGAAGACCAAGACCTAAAAATTTTGTTACCTCTTTTTCAGCTTTTGCTAGTTTTCCACCCAAGAAAGCACCTAGATATTTACCAAAGCCTCTAGCAAAAATATAAGCAATACCGATAATTCCGACTGATAATAACACTTTTAAATCTAAGCTTGCTCCTGCAAAGGTAAAAAACAGCACATAAAACGGAGCAACAAAATCATTTACGCTATTAAAAACATAAATTGATTTTTTCATTAAATTTACCAAAGTCATTCCTATGGCAATATTGGTAAGAAGGGGAGACAAGTTCAATAAATTAGAAAATCCGATTCCTAGTAATATCGCTATAATAGAAAAAATTTGAAGATTATCTTTATTATGTTCTCTTTGCTTTTTGGCAACAAAGGTAAGAATGAAACCTAAAATAAAACCAAGTAAAAGAGAACCAAAAATTTCTATAATAGGTCCCAAAATGATTTTTGAAAAAGTGATAGCTTCACCGCCGACAGACATTTTTGCCAGTGATAAAGCAATACCAAAGGCGATGATACCTACAACATCATCTAGTGCAACAACGGAAAGTAAGGTTTTAGTAACAGGACCATAAGCCTTATATTGACGCATTACTAGTAATGTGGCAGCAGGGGCTGTAGCGGCAGACATAGCTGCGATGACAATACTAAATGCAAAAGGTTTTCCTACTATAAAATACATCAAACTGAAGACTAAAATAATTGCTCCTAGCACTTCTGCAATAGTAATAATAAATACTTTTTTTCCATATTTGGCTAAATCTTTTACAACAAATTCACTGCCAATACTAAAGGCAATGAAAGCTAATGCCAATTCACTGATAAAAGTTAAATTTTTAAGTTCATCAAAACTTAAAATTGCATAATTACCAAATAGAGTAGGTCCAACAAACAAACCCGCTATCAGATATCCTGATACACTAGGTAGTTTTACAAGTTTAGCTAGCTTGCCCCCAATAAGACCAATTGCTAGGGCAAGACCGATTTTAATAAAAATGTCCAATCCGTTCCTCCTGAATAATTTTTAATTTCGTAGACTATATAAGATTGGCATTTAAAATAAAATGCGCACACGAAAAAGTCATACGCTTGGCGTCCTCCTATGAGGTTAGCTGACGGGTTAGGGCATCCAAGTAGCCCTTCAAAAAGATTCACCCCAAAGTTGGTTCCCCCACTAATAAATTATTCGGAGATATTATTCAAAATTATACTATAAAATGGTAAGCTTGTCAATAAGAATTCATTGGGCAAAGGTAAAGTTCAACCCTGAAAAAGATTAGTATTTTCACATATTTGGCGTTTCGTCAAGATGATATTGTAATAGTAAAAAAAATTGTATATAATAAATATTAGGTGGAAAACATGCAAAAAAAATTACCAATATTTCAAACAAAAAGATTGCTTATTAGAGAAATAGAAGATAGAGATTGCTATGATATGTATGAATATGCTTCTCTTCCTTATGTCGGTCCTTCTGCAGGATGGGAGCCACATGCAAATATATCACATACAAAAAATATGATTAAATTATTCAAGGGGAAAATTGATTATGGTCAATTAGGGGTTTTTGCTATTGTTTTAAAAGAAAGTAACAAGATGATAGGAACGATTGAGCTTCATTCCCATATTAAAGGATTCAAAGCGGAATTAGGGTATACAATCAATCCTAAATATTGGGGAAAGGGGTATGCTGTTGAAGCTTCTAGAGCTGTAATCGCTTGGGGGTTTGACTTTTTAGGATTAAAAAGAATAGAATGCCTTATGTTTTGTGCTAATCAACAATCAGTAAGAGTTTGTGAGAAACTCGGCTTGACATTTGAAGGAAAAAGAAGAAAAGGATATATGTTATATGATGGAACAATCAATGATGTGTTGTGTTATTCTATCATTGATGAAGAATTTTATGAAAAAATTAGAGATCATACTTGGGAAGGTGAGTGATTATGAAAAGGGCAGAAAGTATTTTTAGCTTCATCGTTTCTTTTATAGCGTTTGTGTCAATTGTTGTTGTTATTGTTACGGGAATAAATAACAATAAAGAAGAAAGTGATAGTACTATGCAAAAGGAAGTAACTAAAATTGAAACAGGAGAATTTAATAAAATTAATATCAGTTTACTAAATAGCAATATTCAAGTTCTAGATAGTGCAGATAACACGATAAAAATTGTTTATTTTGAACGAGAAGGAAACACGTATACATATTCTGTTGAAGGAGGGTTCCTTCAGTTGGTAGAACGTTCGAGTTTTTCGCTTTTCTCTTGCCGAGGATTTAATTTTCGACCGGAAACAGCAAAATTATATTTGCCAATTGATTGGGAAGGTGTGTTGAAAATAGAATCAACCAATGGATCTTTGAAATTAGAGAATCGAGCAAAGTTAAAAAGATTGACAATGGAGAGTACTAATGGATCCATTATATTATCAAATGTTGAGGTTGTGGAGTATGTAGAATTGGATATTACCAATGGATCTCTTGAAGTAAAACGTGTAAATGCTGGAGAATATGTTACGGCAGAAACAACAAACGGAACTGTTAGGGTAGACAATGTTGAAGCAGCAGAATATGTTACGGCGAAAACAACCAATGGAGAGATAAAAGCAACTAATCTTGTTAGTGAAAAACTAGAGATTGCTACGA
>JAAYBG010000106.1 GCA_012718985.1 Acholeplasmataceae bacterium | reverse complement strand
TAGCTAAAGGAAGTGGTGAATGGAATACTACCTATGGAAATTTCGGTGACGGAACAGCTCGCCGTCGGGAACTAGTAATGACCAATCACCGTTTATTAACCCATAATAAAAAAGCCATCGCTACTACAATTGATTGGCTTAGTCAAACTATTGGAATAAATACTGTTTTAGAAAATACCAACCAAGTATTCTTAGTAAAAGAATATTTGGTATTAGTGGCAACATTAGCAGCACTTGCTAGTATGTTTGCCTTATTCACTATTTTGATTAAGATACCATTCTTTAGTTCGATTTCTCATCCAGAAATCATTTCTGAAAGAGCAAAAAATGTCAAGACAGGATGGAAATGGTGGAAAGGCGCCATTATTACTATTTTAATTGCTGGATTATCTTATCCATTTATGACCCAACTAGGACATGGGTTATTACCAGTACCAGAAAAAACAGTCTTTAGAATGACAATAGGAAATGGCTTCTTATCATGGTATTTATTTTTGATTATCATCATGTTACTGACAACCATTCTTCCATGGAGAAAAGCAAAAAAATTGAATATCCCTAAGGATTATTGTGATTTGGGCTTATCTACTCCAGAAAATAAAAATCGGTTTGATTGGGTGTTGCTTGGAAAAAGTGCTATCGTGGTTCTATGCATGATCGCTTTCATGTATATTCAATGTCTAATTTGTGAGAAAGCATTTATGTTAGATTTTAGATTTATTTGGCCATTCTTCAAGGGCTTTAATCTAGAAAGATTCTTCCAATTCTTGGCATATATACCTGTTTTTATTGTCTTCTTTGTTTTAAATAATTCGAAAATATTTGCCCAGATGAGAAATAGTGGAGCAGACAAACCAGGATTGAAAGGCTTCCTATCTTGCTGGTGGCGTAATGCATTACTGATGGTAGGAGGAATCCTAATCTTAATCCTAATTGAATATATTCCATTCTTTATCGGTGCTGGTCCAGGGGCTGACCTTTTATTCAGTTCAACATTTGGAGGACCATTTATGTCGCTTATGATTGTCTTTGTTCCTCAAGTACTTGTATTTAGCGTAATTTGCACATATACCTATCGAAAAACAGGCAGTGTCTATGTAGGTGCGATGACCGTTGCTACCTTGGCGTGCTGGATTATCACTGGTGGATCGGCAATTTTATAATTTGTTAATGATAAAAGAAGGTTGTAAATAAAGCATTAATCAAAATTAGTTTTCTAGTTACTGTTAGACGTTAAATGATGTTTATTTAAAGTTAGGGTTTGTAACTTACAAAAGTCAGATGATTCTCTTTCTGACTTTTTTAAAATTCTTGCTTGCTCTTGAAAAGGCTTTTAAATCGTGTTAAAATATAGTAGTTTTGCAATAAGAGGAGTGAAAATATGGAAAAATTCTTTGTTTTAAGTACTATTGTAATTTCAATAATTGCTTTTGCTTTTGCTTTTTGGTTATATTCTTGGGTATCAAAACAACCATCAAGCAACAAGAAAGTGGCTAGTATTGGTGAATTAATTCGTAAAGGCGCCAACACATTTTTAAAGAAAGAATACATTGTTCTAGCTAAGTTTACTGGAATCGTTGCAATCTTGATTTTTATTTTTTTACCTGAGCCAATTTGGAAGGGTAAAATTCTTGACAATCTGACGATATTTATTGCTTATTTATTTGGAACTGGTTTAAGCGCTCTTGCAGGGAAAATCGGGATTCAAGTCGCGACTATTGCAAATATAAAGACCGCCGAAGCAGCTCAAAAGGGAATTCAACCGAGTTTCTTAAGTGGTTTTAGAGGCGGAGCAGTCATGGGAATGGCTGTTGTTGGGGCTTCATTATTAGGTGTTGCTTTGGTATTTTTATTGACTAAAAATACTACAGCCCTATTAGGATTTAGCTTTGGTGCTTCAAGCTTAGCATTATTTGCGAAAGCAGGTGGTGGTATATTCACTAAAACAGCAGATATCAGTGCTGACCTAGTTGGAAAAGTTGAATTGGGTATTCCTGAAGATGACCCAAGAAATCCTGCGGTAATAGCTGATAATGTTGGTGATAATGTCGGTGATGTAGCAGGAATGGGTGCCGATTTGTTTGATTCAAACGTTGCTTCTTTAGCTGCAGCATTAGTCATGGCTGTTGCTTTGGGTGGAGTAGACAGTAAAAATGTAATGATCGTATTTTGCTTTGCAGCAATTGGATTACTTGCTTCTATTATTGGTGTTGGCACAGCAAAAATGGGTAAAAAAGGAAATCCTACTCATGCATTAAATATGAGTACTTATATTACAACAGCGATTTTCATCGTCTTAACCTTTCTGGCAACATTGATTTTTAAATTCGAATGGCGTATATGGGGAGCATCAGTAGTAGGTTTATTGGTAGGTGTAGTTATTGGAATAACAACAGATTACTTTACCAATGATGAGCGCAAACCTGTACGTAACGTTGCAAAAGCTAGCGAAAGTGGACCAGCATTTACAATTATTAATGGCGTAAGTTATGGCTTCCTAAGTGTTTTACCAGCGATGATAGGAATTGCTATTTCTGCGTTAGCTGCATATAAACTATGCGAACCATTAGGACCAAATTATGGAATGTTTGGAATTTCAATGGCAGCTGTAGGAATGTTGTCAATTGTTGGTATGATTATCAGTAACGATGCTTATGGACCAATCGTCGATAACGCTCGTGGACTTGTAGAAATGGGTAATCTGGGAGAGACTGCTCTTGAAATTACGGATAGTCTTGACTCAGCTGGTAATACAGTTAAAGCTGTTACAAAAGGCTTTTCTATTGGAGCAGCTGGATTAACCGTTATTGCTTTACTTGGTGCATTCATGAGTGAAGTGAATACAAAAGCAGGAGAAGAAATAATAAAGGGATTTGATGTTATGGATCCAGTTGTCTTCTTTGGTTTATTAGTAGGTGCAGCTGTACCGGCAGTATTTAGTGCCTTATTGATGCTAGGTGTAAATCGTAATGCGGAAAGAATGGTAAAAGAAATACATCGTCAGTTCCAAGAAATTCCTGGATTAATAGAAGGAAAAGATGGAGCTCAACCAGAGTATGATAAGTGTATTGCTATTGCTACTACCGGAGCTTTAAAAGAGTTAATTCCTGCAGGATTATTTGCAATTGTGATTACTATTCTTGTTGGATTTATTGGTGGTGTGAAAGCCGTTGGCGGATTCCTGGTAGGAAACATCGTTAGTGGTCTATTACTAGCATTGTTTATGAGTAATAGTGGTGGTTTATGGGACAATGGAAAGAAATATGTTGAATCTGGAAATTGTGGTGGTAAAGGAAGTCCAGCTCATAAAGCAGCAGTTGTAGGCGATACTGTTGGTGATCCATTTAAGGATACAGCAGGTCCAAGTATCAATACGCAAATTACTGTTGTTAGTTTACTAGCTAGTTTACTAAGCACTATTTTCTTAGCATTATCAATTTTCTAATAATACGAATGACTTTCAGGGGTTGTCAAATAGAACCTCTTAACATATACAGATTGAAAAAAGACAATCAATTATCAGAGCGTTGAGAGAATCAACGCTCATTTTTTAATTTTTGTAAGTATTACCCTTTTTATGTACTCTTTTTGTAGAAACGTATTATTATAAGATTAAAAAAAGAGCATCTTAATGGAATAAAAGATCGATATCTATTATAATATAGATGTATATAAAATACAGGAGGAAAATATGTTAAAAGAAAATGTTACTAAATTATTAAATGAACAAATTAATAAAGAAATGTACTCAGCATATCTTTATTTTGATATGGCAAACTTCTATGTGAATAAAGGAATGAATGGATTTGCAAATTGGTTTAATATTCAGTCAAAAGAAGAAATGGACCATGCTTTGCTATTTGTTAAGTATTTACAAAACAATGGATTTGAAGTCACCTTGTCAGCGATTGCCAAGCCAGATAAGAAGTATAAAGATTTAAAGGAACCTTTAGTAGAAGCGTTAAAGCATGAAGAATATGTTACAGATTCAATCAATAAAATTTATACAGAAGCATTAAAAGTTTCTGATTATCGTACCCTAGAATTCTTAAATTGGTTTATTAAAGAACAAGGCGAGGAAGAAAAAAATGCAAATGATTTAATTGTTGCCTATGATCTACATGGAAATCGAGGAATGTTTGCACTAGATAACAAATTGGGAGATCGTATATATACGGCACCTTCTCTTCAATTGGATTAGAGTATAATAAAAGATACTATTTCTCACGGGAAGTAGTGTTTTTTTATTTTTGTTTAGATAATGTTGCTTGCTAGTTGTTTTAATGTTATGATACTAAAATGAACCTAGTAAATAAAAACGTTTTTTCATAATGATAAGGTTGTTTTAAAAGTCAAAACATGGTAAAATTATTTTGCAAATTGGAGATGCTATTGATGAAGAAAATAATTTATTTTTACTTGCCTCTTTGCCCTTTTTGTCACGAAGCAGATCAATACTTAAAGGAAAACATTAACGAAAATGCGAGATTTAAGGAGTTAGAAATCATTCGCATTAATGAAGCAAAAGAAGTGAAAGTTGCCAATAGTTATGACTACTATTATGTTCCTTGCTTTTGGCTTGATCAACAAAAAATTCACGAAGGACCAGTAACAAAAGCAAAAATCAAAGAAATCTTGTTAATGGCACTTGAATAATTAGAGTTTGAACTAATACTTACAAAAAAGATGGATGTATGGTATAATGAATTAGTCAAATCGATTGCAGAATGCATATATTTATATAGTGATAGATTCATTACTCTGGCTGAAAACCTTAATGATAAAGTATATTTATGCTACATTATATCTAAGGTAAGTCCTCTTTAAAAAACAATTTAGGAAGTGATCAAATGGGTCTTATTGAAACGATAAATCTAATTATTGGTATTGTATTTTTTGCGTGCTACTCATATCAATTTTTCTTCATTATCATTCCGTTTGTGATAAAACCAAAGCCGCATAAAGAAATAAAATATCACAAGTACGCCATTTTAATCCCTGCAAGAAATGAAGAGTTAGTAATCAAACAATTGCTAGATAGTATTTCCGAACAAACCTATCCACAAGATTTAATTACCACTTTCGTTGTTGCTGATAATTGTAATGATAATACGGCTTCTGTTGCTAGAGGTAAAAATGTAGTGGTTTTAGAACGAGAGAACAAAGAGTTTCGTGGTAAAGGATATGCGTTAAATTACTTATTTGAATATATTAAAACAACCTATTCTTATAATGAATTTGATGGATATTTTGTATTTGATGCGGATAATGTATTGGAGAAAAACTATATTGAAGAAATGAATAAGGGATTTTCTGACGGATATAAGATTCTTACCAGTTATCGTAACTCGAAAAATTATGGAGATAATTGGGTTTCTGCTGGTTATGCTTTATGGTTTCTAAGAGAAGCAAAATATTTAAATTATAGTCGTTTTCTTCTTAATACAAGTTGTGCAATTTCTGGAACTGGATTTTTGTTCAGCAAAGAAATTGTTGTAAAGAATGATGGTTGGAAATATTACTTGTTAACTGAAGATATCGAGTTTACAGTTAGTAATGTAATTAATGGTGAAAAAATAGGATATTGTGGCAAAGCAATATTTTATGATGAACAGCCAACAAAGTTTCGCCAATCATGGAAACAAAGAATGCGCTGGGCTCGTGGCTATCTTCAAGTTTACCGAAAATATGGATGGGCGATGATTAAAGGAGCACTCAAAGGTAATTTTTCTTGCTATGATATGAGCATGACGACGATGCCAGCAATCGTTCTAACAATTATTTGCTTTATAACTAACATCGTTAATTTAATCATTGGAATAGTTTTAAAAACTCCGATTTGGTTATCCTTAAAGCCTTTTCTTGATGTTTTTATTAGTATTTATCTTACTATGTTCATCCTTGGAGCGATAACAATTATCAGTGAATGGAAAAAGATTCATACTAGTACTTTTAGAAAGATTTTGTTCGGCTTTACATTTCCCATATTTATGATGACATATATTCCAATATCTTTTGTTGCTTTATTTAAGAAAGTTCGTTGGGAACAAATTGAGCATAGAAAAGCGATGACATTAATAGATATTAAGAAAAAAGGTAAAAAATAATAGGGCTCCAAAAGAGTCTTTTCCTTTGGTCATATTAAAGGAAAAGAATATAATAGTAAAAAACATGTAACAGCAAATTACGAGGAGGATATTATGCATCCAGTTTTATTATATATAATAATTTTCATAGCGAAAATTATTGAAGTAACCATTGGTGTTTTAAGAATGGTTTTAATAACAAAGGGAGAAAG
>JAAYBG010000105.1 GCA_012718985.1 Acholeplasmataceae bacterium | reverse complement strand
GGATTTAAAAATACAATTATTCCTAAAGGAGTAACGCATATTGGAGATTATGCTTTTGGAGAAAGCAAAATAACATCAATAACTATTCCAGATGGAGTAATTACTATTGGCAAGGGTGCTTTTTATAAGACATCATTAGAATCAATTAAAATTCCAGATACCGTAACTAAAATTGGTCCACAAGCGTTTAGTGACTGTTATAATTTAGTATCTGCAACTCTTCCTAAAAATATTAATTATATAGATAGCATGATATTTAAGAGTTGTTCGAGATTAGAGCAGATAGAAATTCCTGATGCTGTTTCATATATTGGTCAAGCGGCTTTTACGTATTGTTTGGGATTAAAGAACTTAACTTTTGGTAGTGGATTGATTGTGATTGGTACGAGTGCTTTTGAATATTGTGATGGTATATCTAAAATAGTTATACCAGATAATGTTAAAGCTATTGAAACTAATGCCTTTTCTTGTTGTTCTGGTGCGACATCACTTTCAATAGGTAGTGGTGTAATGTTTATTGATATATTAGTGTTTTCAAAATGTCACTCGTTATCTACTGTAGTAGTTCATCCGGATAATAAAGTTTATGATTCAAGAGATAACTGTAATGGAATAGTTAAAAAATCTAATAATGCTCTAATTTTTGGTATTAAAACAACCGATATCCCGCAAACTGTTACCATAATAGGAGAATGTGCATTTTATGGTTTAAAGAATGTTGATAGTATAGAACTTGGTGATAATATAAAAACTATTGAAGAATACGCATTTTTTGAATCATATTTAAAGACTATAAAATTAAGTAACAATCTTAAATATATTGGGGAAAGGGCATTTGCTTGGAATAGAGCTCTAGAAACGATTATTATTCCAAAAAAAGTTGAAACTATTAGTTATAATGCTTTTGAACATTGTCCAAAATTAACTATTTATGCAGAAGCAAAAACAAAACCAGACTATTGGACTTATTCATGGAACTCAAGTGATCGTCCAGTTTATTGGTATAGTGATGAACCTAATATGGATGGATCGCATTGGCGTTATGTTGAAGGTGTGCCGGTAATTTGGACTAATTAATAATTATAAAATACATTTTTGCCAGTTTTAAACAAATACTAAACTGGTAGGAACTTTCCCTTAGCATACCTTTTAAGGTATGCTAAGGGATTTTTTTATTAGTTAGCAAAGATGGACATTTAGGAAGACATTAATACGTATAACTAAACTTAATGATAAAAAAGATTAATTGATCAAGAATCAAAAAAATATGGGTTTTTAGCGGTGGTTCACTTTATTCTAAAAAAGCGTTGTCTTTTCTTTTTCGGTATTATATAATTATCTCGCGAGTAATTTTTTATTGCGAATAATAATATGAATTAGAAGAGGAAAAAAATGAGCCTAAAAAAACTATTCTGGTCATAGATAAAGATTATCAAGAAACGACATTTTTAAACGATTTTTTTGTTGGTGAAATTGATGTTCTAACAACCGATGATGAAGGCACAGTAAATCATCTTATCGATTCCAAAAAAGAAAATTTATCAATCATTTTAATTAGTGATACGTTTATTAAGGAAAATATTACAAGCAAAGATATAGTCAATAAAATAAAAACTCTAAAAATTCCTTTGATGGGAATTGTGAGTCAAAAGAACGGTGAAGAAAAAAAATTCTTAGATTTAGGAATTAACGATCTTTTATATAAACCTTTCACTTATAGTGACGTTTTTGGGAAAATAGTAGATATTGTCAGAAAGGACGAAACTCAAAAGCAATTACAGATTATTATGGATAATATTACTGCTGGAGTTTTGCTCGTTGATGTGGGAGAGACATTTAGATGTTTATATGTAAACAAAGGCTTTTTAAATTTCTGTGTTTATGATGAAGAAAAATATGCTCAAAACGTGCAATCAGATATTTCAAACTATATTTTTTTTGATGATGAAACTTTTGTAAGAAACCAATTATTACAATCCGTAAGGGATAATAAACCTTTTTCTTTTGATTTCCGTACAACAATTAAGAAAAACGAAGTCAAGTGGTTTTATGCACAGGGAACACCGATAAAAGATGATGAGACTACAGATTCAAAAGTATTGGTCTTATTAACGGATATAACAAAACTAAAAAGTGCTGAGGAAGAACTTGGACGAACTTCTTCAGAGTTGTCGATGATTATCAAAAATTTGAACTGTGGTATTGCCATTTTTTTACTGGATGAAGATTTAGAATTGCTTTATGGAAATGGAACTTTATCAAAATTAATGGGATTTAAAAATAATGAAATTCATAATTTATCAAGCGAAACCTTATCGGAATGTATTTATGAAGAAGATTTTGAAAAGTTTAAAAAGTACATCAAAGAAGCTAGTCAAGAAAAAAAATCCACGCCTGAAATCGATATAAGATTTATAAAAGGTAATGCAACGATTAACTGGGTTCGGTTAAACGCGGAAAGAATGAGTGAATACAGCGATAAAACATTGGTATATGGTATCTTTTTAGAAATTAATGAGAGAAAAGCACAAGAAGAACATACACAAAAAACAACGGAAGAATTAACGTATCGTACTAACCATGATTTATTGACGAGGATTTTTAATAAAGCAGCATTTTGTAATGCTACCCATACGATGCTTAAAGTTTATCCACAGAAGAAATTCATTCTTACTATCTGGAACATTGAACAATTTAAAATTATTAACGATTTATTGGGAATTAAAACAGGAGATAAAATCTTACAGATAATTGCCAATCGTTTGGCAAACACCTTATCGGG
>JAAYBG010000104.1 GCA_012718985.1 Acholeplasmataceae bacterium | reverse complement strand
GTAGCTTGATCTGGTTCTGTTAGGATACTATTGCTACCAGTTAATGCACCCGCAGCACCCATATCAGAATAAAAATAGTCATCAAAATGAATAGCATCTACATCATAATTACGAATAACTTCCATACATGTATCAACAATAAATTTTCTAACCGCTGGAATTCCTGGATTCAGGATTGCGCCTCCATCTTTTTCCCCTAAAATATTGCTGGCATCAGCACCGATATTATTTGGGGCATATGAACGAATCATCGTTGCCAGTTCAGCCACTGTTTTATCGCTAGACGCTTTAATCCGATACGGATTCATCCAAGCGTGGAATTCATAACCGCGTTTATGACATTCCTCAATAACCCATGCTAGCGGATCCCAACCTGGATCTAGTCCATAAGTGGTAAACCAATCGCTCCACGGATTCATTGTAGAGGGATATAGAGCATCATTATCAATTCGAATATGAAAAATTAATGCGTTCAAATTGTAATAATTCATCACATCGAAGATCTGAATGACTTCTGCTTTATATTCATCAATCTCTTCCGCTAAGGTTTTTCCGCCCTCTCTTTTAATCGTACCAATACAAGAGCTATCCTTTGGAGTAACCCAAATTCCCCTGAAATAAGTATCTTGTTGCTCATAAGCATCTGGTAACATTACGTTTGTTGAAGTTCCTGTGTAGGTTAAATAATTACCATTGGTATCGCGATAAGGAACTAAATTGTATGATTTTACCGTAGGGGCTACCAACAATAATAATCCCAAAAATAAAGTAATTGCCAATATTTTTTTAATTGTTTTCATAAATACTCCTATTTTTCTAAATATATTTTCGTTTGCGAAGGACAAAAACTACCATACATAAACCAAGAACATGATATAAATTGATTTGATTGCAGCCTTTTCCTTCCTTTATCTCTTTTACTTCATAAGAAGCAACAATATCCATATCCCTTGTTGCTACCAAGGTCGTATTGGAAATTATCTCTCCATCAACCTTCCAGCCAACAAACGTGTATCCTTCTTTTTCTGGTGAGGAAATCAAGTGAAACTCTTCGAAAGCCTCTACTTCCAATGTCTTAATTAATCCTTTATTTTCATCCAAGAAGCGAATGGTATACTTTATTTTTTCATAGATTGCATGAACGTCAATACTCTCAGTAATCCATTGCAAATCTCGATCCCAGCCTGAGAAAGTATAACCTTCCTTTTCTAAAGCATCAGTATAGGAAACTGAATCACCATGAAAAACATCAACTTCCTTTAATAATTCATTTCCATTAAAAAATCGTACCCGATATTGATTCCGTTCATACAAAGCAGTGATTGTTTCTTCTTGAGTAGCGTAAACAAGTTCTTTATCCCAACCAGTAAAAGTATATCCCATTATTTGAGGAGCTTCAGGATAAGAAATTTCCTCGTTTTCAAACACTCGTTTTTTTTCTATAATTTCTCCCTTATTCCCGATAAAGGTAATCTCAAACTGAGCTAAGCCCTTTTCAATGATTGCTTGCGTTTCAATATCCCCGATAATATTAGTAATCGGGATAGACCAACCAATAAAATGATAACCTTCGGGAATAAAATCTAAATCGGGTGCATCGGCATTTTCCCTATGACCAACAAATTTTATTGCCAGCAAATCCCCATTATGGTCTTTAAAGACTACTTGATGATAAGGTGAAATAGAATAGGTAAAATTAGCTTCCCCTAACGTATTGTTTTTGGAAACAGGACGAACCCCATATAGATAGTTCCCCTCTTCAACCCTATCTTGATAATGGTAATATTCATTACTATTACCACCAATAGTCGCAATCAGCTCTTCATTTGAGTAGGATAATTGCATTTCACTAGTACGATAGATTGCATAAAACTTAGCTTCTTCTTGTTTCGGGAAGATAATTTCATAACCTGAATCATTTTTCCGTATATACAAATCGGTAACCTTTTCCAACACGATATTCTCATAATAAGCTAAGGTTGGTAAGATTGTTTTTTGATTCCAACAATTTTCAAGAATTGGTGCTACCTGAACTCCTTTCGGAGAAGCGCTATTGACATAGGCTTCTTTTAAATGACGGTAACTAAAAATAGCAATTCCATTGACATTTTTTTGTGTATTTAAATAAAGCATTTGGTGGTAAAATTCCTCTTCCCCTGGCCAATATTTTCCCCCAGTCATATATAATCCAATACCAATATATAAATTAACTTTCTTTTTCTCTACTACTTTATTCCACCAAGAAACTTTTCCGTGGAAGGAAGAATTGGTTGTTTCGAAACCATGATAGCATTGTGGGCAGATGTAATCAATCCACTCTTCGTTAACCCAGCGTAAGCTATCACAATATAAAGGGTCTCCATAGTGTCCTCCCTGTCTTGTAAGAGAACCTGTTGAGGAAGCATCCCCATCTTCATTGTAAGTAACTTTTCCATTACCATCTCGATATACTCCAGAAGGACTTATACCAAATTGAACAATCTTATTATTTTGACGGTTATAAGCTCTGATTTGTTGGCTTAAACGGTGAATAAAATTACTTACATTGTCTCGGCGCCAATCTGCTAGCGACATTGTTGTATGACTAGCCTTAT
>JAAYBG010000103.1 GCA_012718985.1 Acholeplasmataceae bacterium | reverse complement strand
TCAGCATCATCTTGATTACCAATACCAGTGGTATAAAAATAATCATCAAAGTGAATGGCATCAACATCATAATTTCTAACGACTTCCATACAAGCATTGACAAGAAAATTTTGTACTGTTTGTTTTGCAGGATTTAAAATAACGACATTTGATCCTTTCAACATATTGTTTACATCTGATGCTGGATTTGCTGCAGGAAATTTCTTTGCAAGACTCGTCATATCTATAGTTGCTGCTCCAGTAGAAACTCGATATGGATTCATCCATGCATGAAATTCAATCCCCCGCTTATGGCATTCCTCAATAACCCAGGTCAAAGCATCCCATGTAGTATCTACTTTCCAGTATTTTGAAGTAGGGCTCATCGATGTAGTGTATAAAGCATCATTTAATATCCGCACATGAAAAATCATGACATTAAGATTGTAATAGCTCATTACATCAAGAACAGAGGTAATCTCTGCTTGATATTGCGTTTTACTACGATAACTAGCAACATCAGCTACATAAGCACTCACCCAAACAGCACGAAAATCAGTGTTTTTCGCTACATATTCAGTAGCAATCTTTACCGTTTCATCGGTTCCTAAATAGGTAACAGGCTTATCTGAATTTGTTTCCGTTAGTACTTTTTCTTGAGCGCTAATAATCATTCCACTAGCGAAACCAAGGATTAATATAAGAATGAAAATGAAGCGGCTTTTAAAGTTCATTCGTTTTCTCCTGTTTAATTTATCCTAACAATTATATCATTATTCTTCGATAAAGTAAACGCTTTTTATATCTATAATATCTTAAGGCATGAAAAAAAGGTACAAAATTTTGTACCTTAACTATCTATTTCTCTACTCATCTGGTGATTTGTTCGTTTCAATAATTCCATAATCATGGTCATCGCGGAGATAGACAACTGCGACTTTGTCTGTTTCAACATTTAAGAATACGAAGAAATTGTGACCAAGCATCTCCATTTGAGTAATTGCATCTTCTGCTGTCATCGGTTTCAACTCAACAGATTTTGATTTAACTAAATTGGTAACCATGACTTCAGTCTTCATCTTCTCTAAATCAAAATCATTATTGGTTGCATAATATTGAGAAACTCCAGCACGACGTTTTAGACTTGAATAAATCTTTGATTTGTGACGACGAATTTGGGCTTCCAATTTGTCTACTGCCAAATCAAGAGCATTTAAGAAAGTATCTGCTTTAACCTCAGCACGTAGAAGAATATTTCTTGTAGGAAGGGTAATTTCAATGGTCTTACCATCATCATACTCTTTACATAGGATATTTGCTTCTAAATCTTCGCGTCGATTAAAGAATTGATCGAGTTTTGCTAATTTTTCTTCAGCATGCTCTTTGATTTTTGGAGTAAAATCAATTTTGTTCTTTGTACGCACTGTAACTTTCATAATCTCATCTCCTTTGCTATTAGGTTACACCTTATTATACCATTTTTTTATTGGAAAAACAATTTTTTATATTTTTAAAATTATACAATAATAATTTGAATATCCAAGCCAATCTCTAAGAAAGCTTCAAAAATACTCCCCATTTCTTCCAAGATAAAATCTTCCATAATCAATAAAACAATTTTTCTATGGACAAGCATTGCCTCTTGTAATAATTGTCCTAGTTTTGAAGAAAAAGCAAAGAAAATCTCATCATTGGTTGTCAGATAACAACAGGATTCTCGTAAATAATAAATTCCAATAATGCGTTTCCCGATAATGATTATTTCATCTTCTTTGATTTCTCTACAGTTTGCACAACTCCAAAAAGAAAACAAATCCAAAATTGTCCGTTGCTTTTTGCATTTCATTCCTACCACCATAAATATAATAGGGTCATTCAAGCTTTTTTACTTTTAAAAAAAGAAGTTGCTTGATAAACAACTTCTTATATTACAATATTTACGATTTTCTTAGGAACAACAATCACCTTTTTAATCGGGTTGTCGCCAATCAAAGTTTTAATCTTCTCGCATTCTAATGCTTTTTTCTGTAACTCATCATCGGTGATGGTTGCTTTAACTTCCAATTTCTCTCTTATTTTTCCATTGATTTGAATCACAATCGTCACAATATCATCCTTAATCTTGTTCTCATCATACTTAGGCCATTTACTGTAAGCAATCGATTCATTCTTATTCAAAACAATTTGATATAGCTCTTCTGTTAGATGAGGAGCAATTGGATTTAATAATTTCAAGAAACCTTCCAGATATTCATAAGGAACACTAGTATTTTTATAGCATTCATTGATGAAAATCATCATTTGACTGATTGCTGTATTAAAACAAAGCGTCTCATAATCCTCAGTTACTTTTTTAACGGTTTGATGATATACTTTTTCTAAGGCTTCGTTTTCATCAACAATAGTAGCTATTTCTGTATATAATCGATATACTCGCTCTAAAAATCTTCTTGGTCCTTCTACTCCTGTTGTAGACCACGGTTTGGTTGCTTCTAGTGGCCCCATAAACATTTCATATAAACGAAGAGTATCCGCACCATATTGATTCACTACATCATCGGGATTGATTACATTTCCTTTTGACTTGCTCATTTTTTCACCATCTTCACCAAGAATCATTCCCTGATTGAATAGTTTTTGATATGGTTCTTTCGATGAGACAACGCCACAATCATAAAGTACTTTATGCCAGAATCGCGAGTATAGTAGGTGTAGTACAGCATGTTCTGTTCCGCCAATATATAAATCTACTGGTAACCAGTAATTTACCAGTTCTTGCACTTTCGGATCAGATAAATCTAGAAAACCATCATTTTCTCGTAAAATATAGCCGATATAATACCAACAACTTCCTGCCCATTGAGGCATGGTATTGGTTTCCCGTCTTCCTTTTACTCCGTCGCTACGAACAACTTCCACCCATTCACGAGCATTCGCCAATGGAGATTCACCTGTTTTACTCAAAGATATCTTTTTTAGAATCGGTAATTCCAGTGGAAGTTCATCAAGATCAAGGACTTCAATTTGACCATCTTCATAAATAATGACTGGGAATGGTTCACCCCAATATCGTTGACGCGAAAATATCCAATCTCGTATTTTATAATTTACACTCTCATAGCCACGATTATTTTCTTTCAAAAACTGAATCATACGGTCGATTCCTTCTTGTTTAGAAGTACCATCAATAAATCCAGAATTAATATGAAGGGCATCATCGCAGAATGCTTTTGTACTGATATCCCCATCAAGCACAGCGATAATTTCTAAATCGAATTTCTTGGCAAATTCATAATCTCTTTGGTCATGAGCAGGAACCGCCATAATCGCTCCAGTACCATAACTTGCAAGAACATAATCAGCAATCCAAATCGGGATTTGTTTTTGATTGACAGGATTAATTGCATAAGCTCCTGTAAAGACTCCCGTCTTTTCTTTATTTAAATCAGTACGGTCCAAATCTGATTTTGATTTTGCATAGTCAATATATTTTAGTACTTCTGCTTCTTGTTCTGGGGACATGATTTTGGTAACCAATTCATGTTCTGGTGATAATACGCAATAAGTTGCACCAAACAAAGTATCCGCTCTTGTAGTGAATACCTCAAAACTAAAATCAGTATTGGCGATATCAAAGATTACTGTCGCACCGACGCTCTTTCCAATCCAGTTTCTTTGCATGTCCTTGACTGACTCTGGCCAATCAACATCATCCAAATCATTCAATAAGCGTTCAGCATAAGCGGTAATCTTTAATACCCATTGACGCATCGGTTTCTTGATGACTGGAAAATTACCTCGTTCGCTGACCATTTTTCCATTTAAATTGATTACTTCTTCATTGGCTAATACTGTACCTAAGGCTTCACACCAATTCACTTCAATATCTTTGATTTCAGCAAGTCCCTTTTCAAATAACTTTGTAAAGATCCATTGCGTCCATTTATAATATTTAGGATCACAGGTCGCAAGTTCTCGGTCCCAATCATAAGAAAATCCAAGGTTCAACAATTGTTTTTTGAATACTTG
>JAAYBG010000102.1 GCA_012718985.1 Acholeplasmataceae bacterium | reverse complement strand
TGATACCATTTTGTTCATTTCACTTGAAGTAATAACGGTATACTTTATATGATACTTTTTAGCCAAGGAAACAAACTCCATATTCTTATCAAGAACATAAATTTCTTCGATTCTGCTTGGATTGTTAAACGCTTCTTTTACAACATTTTTACCGAAAATATATTCACTCATTTTCTTCCTCGATGATTCTAATCGCTTTATCAATTAATTGATGCAATCTTTCTTCTTGTTTGGTTAAATACAAATATCCAATAACCGCTTCAAAGCCAGAACTGCTCAAGTATTCGCTTAATTTTTTTCTGTTCGCTCCACTACTATGATTTCTTCCTCTTTTAAATATAACGAGTTCTGCTTCAGTAAACTGATCCATTAAGCCGATAACAATTTTATTATGACCTTTGGCACTAACATACTTAACAGCTAATTTATGAAGAAGATTTTGATTGGTAATTTGTTTATCGATCAAATACTTTCTGATATAGAGTTCATAATAAGCATCACCGATAAAAGCCAGATTGGCCCCATTTAACAGTTCAGGCTTTATCATTATAGTTGAATTCCCTTATTGGTTATTTTTTCCCGAAGAGTATCCGCCAAAGTAAAATCTTTATTCTTTCGTGCTTCTTGCCACTGAAAAATTAATTCTTTTTCTTCGTTTGTTAAGCGGTCTAGCTCAATATTAATTCCTAATACCCACAACATTCCATCCAACATCTTTAATGCTTGTTTTAAAACATCACCTTCAGTTTTTCCATGACGAACCAATAGATTCACATGCTTTGTAGCGGCGAAAATAGCGGTAATCGCATTTGCAGTATTGAAATCATCACTCATCGCTTCAATGAATGCTGATTGTAATGAAAGTAATTCTGAGTCGACAAGTCCATTTGTTGGGGACATCTCTGCAAATTCTAAATCTATTTTTCTGAATAAGCTGACATAAGTACGTTGTATTTTTTCAAAATCAGTCGTTGCTTGCACCAATAATTCTTCTTTATAATCAAGTGGTTGGCGATATGGAACATTTAATATTAATAATCGATATACTTGATAGCTGGTTCTTGATAATAATTCATCAGCCCAAATTACATTTCCTAAAGATTTACTCATCTTTTCACCACTCATATCAATTCGACCATTATGCATCCAATAATTAGCAATTTTATGATTATGAGCACAAATAGATTGAGCAATTTCATTGTCATGATGAGGAAACTTCAATTCTAGACCACCTCCATGAATGTCAATAGGGCCTTTGAATATGCTATCAATCATAACAACGCATTCTGTATGCCAGCCAGGTCTGCCTAAACCCCATGGGGAGTCCCATTGTTTTCCTTCTTCTGTTTTTTTCCAAAGAGTAAAGTCAATCGGGTTCTTTTTCTTTTCATTGGGATCAATACGAGCACCGCTCATTAAATTTTCAATCGTTTGACCGCTTAATTGACCATAATCAGCGATTTTTGAAACATCAAAGTAAACATCACCATCAATCACATAAGCGCCATCTTTTTTTATCAGCAAATCGATAAATTGAATGATACCATCAATATTTTCTGTTACTTTAGGATTAGCATCATGAGGTAGGCAATTCAATTTTCGATAAGTTTCCTTGATTGCTTTGATATACCTTTCGCTAATTTCTGCTTCACTAACATTTTCTTCTTTTGCTTTGTTTATAATTTTATCATCAATATCCGTAAAATTAGAAACATAGGTAACCTTATATCCCATATATTTGAAAAATCTTGCAACCGTATCAAAGAAGATAACTGGTCGTGAATTACCAATATGAATATAGTTATAAACAGTGGCACCACAAACATACATAGAAACTTCATTCTTGCGTAGTGGTATAAATTCTTCAATTTTGTTTGTTAATGAATTGTATATTTTAATCATATCATTATCCAACTTTCTTTTTTTTACACATAGTTATTATATAGGTTTTTTACTTTTCTGTAAAGCGATAATATTTTTTTTCAAATTAAAAAGAAGAAATGTTTTTTTTCCTTATTTCTTTTTTTCATTGATTTTTTAGACGCTTAGGGATTACGATACTAATCTTTGTTCCCTTTGGTTTATGATGATCTGCCGATATCTTTCCCATATGTTCTTCTACAATCGTCTTTGCAATGGCTAATCCAAGTCCATTTCCACCTGTTTCACGACTACGCGCTTTATCCTCTCGATAAAAACGTTCAAAAATATGTTTTTTAGTTTCTTCACTAATTCCTATTCCTGTATCCATTATTTCTAAATGAAAATCGTTATTTACCGTCGTTAAGGAAACCCTTATTTCATCTCCTTCATTGGTATAGCGAAGAGCATTATCTAGAATAACAATTAATAATTGCGTCATTTTATTGCGATCAACAAAAGCATTCACCTCTTCTAATTCCAATAAGAATTCTTTTTTGTGTAATGCGGCTGTCTCTTTAAAAATAGCAGAAGTTTCTCTTACTATTTGTGTTAAGTTAACATTTTCAAAAGCGATTTTATCACGAGAACTATCGCTTTTCGCTAATTGTAATAAATCAGTGGTTAATTTATTTAGTCTAGCGACCTCTTTAAGCGATATGGCAATATCTTCAGAAACGTCATAAACAGTTAGATTAGATTTTGTCAGAATGTTTTCCAATTTGCTTTGAACAATTGCCAAGGGAGTCCTTAATTCATGAGAAGCATCACTGACAAATACCATTTGCTTATTTAAGGTTTCAATAATCGGACGCATTGCTGTAATACTTAAAATGATACTTGCAATCGCTCCTGTTAGAATCATAAGAATTGCCGATAGAATATAAATTCTCACAATTTCATCGCGAGAATTAACTTCTCCATTGACCATTACCAATATTTTCACATATTTAACCGGTGGAACATTTTTGTGATACATCGAAAAGCCACGAGTAATAAATGTGTATTCTTGATTCCCATTTGTTACAGTTTCAAATTCAACATAATTATCTAAGTTATTGGTATCAATACGAAAGATACTATTTTCTTCAGCAATCGCCACAGCATTGATATACTCATCCCACAAATTTTGGTCAAAGTAATCTTCCGGACCGAGAATTCCGTCATTAATTCGTGAAAATCGATCATAATCCTCAATGACATAAGAAAGTAAATTACTTGAATAATAACGAAACACCTCGTCATTGGTATAAAAAATCATCATAATTCGAGCATTATTGTTATTTCTAACAATTAAACGGTCACTCTCGGCAGAATATTCTAAACTTTCTTTGATATTTTCTTCAGCCACAATAATGTCTTTTTTTATGCTATTAAAAAAAGTATTATTGATGGAGGTGATTGCTAATACTCCTAATAAAATCAAGATAGCAAAAAAAGCAATCAAGTTAAATAGGATCAACTCTGCATATTGCTTTTTGATAAAATCTTTGGCGAAATTATTCTTCTTTTTCACTCCACATATACCCTACATTTCTTATAGTTTTCAAATAGCCATTATAATCATATTCTTTTAATATTTTTCGCAAATTAGAAACATACACTTCTACTACACTCCATATTGTATCTGAGTCAAACCCCCAAACGCGATTGAACAATTGTTCTTTCGGAATAATAATCTCCTTATTACGAACCAGATACTCTAAGATATCATACATTTTCCCAAAAACATCTATCTTTTTTCCCTTAATGGTAACTGTTTTATGAATAACATCAAATTTCATCTCTTTGAATACAAGCTGAAGTCCTTGAAAGTTATTATTATAGCGCCGTAATAGTGCTTCAGTTCTCGCTAATAGTTCATCGCGATAGAATGGTTTTGTGATATAGTCATCTGCTCCTAGTCTTAATCCCTTGACTTTATCCTCAACACTATCTCGGGCCGTCAGAATTAAGACTGGACAATTGCTGAATTCTCTAATCTTACTTAATACTGTAAAGCCATCAATAAAAGGAATCATAATATCAAGAAGAATTAGATCATATATATCTTGCCTAGCCTGAAATAATGCTTGTTCTCCATCATAAACAGCATCCACTTCAGCCAAGTTTTTCAACATCTCACAAATACTTTTATTTAAATTAGGATCATCTTCAACAACTAGTATCTTCATATTATTTCTCCTCTAACTTTATTATACATCATTTTCTTAATTAATTCTTAAGAAAAAAAACAAGCATATAAATGCTTGCCTTGGATAATTAACGTTTTGAGTATTGTGGTGCTCTACGCGCTCCTTTAAGACCATATTTTTTACGCTCTTTTACACGAGGATCGCGAGTAACCATTCCTGCTTTCTTAAGTACAATTCTGAAGTCATCGTTCACTTCCATTAATGCTCTTGTGATTCCATGACGGATTGCACCAGCTTGACCAACAATACCACCACCATCAACGTTTACTAATACATCATAGTTATTTGTAGTGTTTGTTAGATTTAATGGTTGTAACACATCAAGTCTAACTGCTGCAGAAGGAATATAATCAACAAAATCACGTTTGTTTATTGTAATTTTACCGCTACCAGGAACTAAACGAACACGAGCAACAGAGCTTTTACGTCTTCCTGTACCATAATATTGTACTTGTGCCATATTGATTTACCTCCTAGCCTTTCAAATGATAAACTTCAGGTTTTTGTGCTTGATGTGGATGTTCAGGCCCAACATAAACATAAAGTTTCCTATACATATCATCACCTAATTTTGTTTTAGGTAACATTCCTCTGATCGATTCTTCAAGAACTTTTTGTGGTTGAAGTTCAAGCATTCTCTCAGCATTTCTACTCTTTAAACCACCAGGATATCCTGAATGGCGATAATACATTTTGTCCGCTAATTTATTTCCTGTTAAGGCTACTTTTTCAGCGTTAACGATAATAACATAATCTCCACAATCTACATGTGGGGTAAAAATAGGTTTGTGCTTACCTCTCAGCAATGTAGCTACCTCAGTAGATAAACGTCCTAACACTAAATTTTCAGCATCAATAACAAACCATTTTTTCTCAACTGTTTGTTTATTTGCCATATAAGTTTTGCTCATATTTTCCTCCTAATTTACGGTAAACAATCAAATCGTGGTCATTTGATTAAAGAGGGCTTCTTTATTGTGGGAAATAAAAATATACCTCACATATATTACTATATTGCTCACTTTTTGTCAAGCAAATTCTTTCTTTTGTTTGTTGCGTTGTAAATTAGAATCTCCATAAGCAAACTCAAAGAATTAAATGAAAGGAAGAAAACACTTAGATTTATCTTATCTAAAAAAGTATTGTTCCCTTATCATCCAAACTAAATTCTTTACCAAAACAGTTATTTTGTTAACTTGTTGTATTTTTTACTGCTGTTTTTTGCTAGTGAAACGGGATATTTTTCCTCGTTTTTCTTCATTTTATTTATGATAATTTCTTCTATATTCAATTTGTATTTTTCAGCTATCTGGATACAATAAACAAATACATCAGCAAGCTCATCAGCCAATCGATTTACATTTTCTACTTCATCAGACCACTGATATAATTCTAGCAATTCACAAGCTTCTAAAACCAAAGATTTTGCCAAGTTACTACCGGTATGAAACTGCTCCCAATTTCTCTCTCTGACAAAATTGTTAATCAATGAAATAATTTTTTCGTTCATATAAACTCCTTTTTTATCTGCATTATATCATTTTGTTGAAAAATAGCCACTAAAAGTGGCCATTCTTTATGTAATCGCATTTCGATTAAATAGTCCGTAAATTTGTTTTATTCCTGTATAAGTAATAAAACAGTGAGGATCAATCTGCATTGCAATATTTTTATATTCTTCCGCTTCATAACTTGATACTACAGTCTCTAAAACATATTTTGTTTTATTTGTATAGCCACCAACAGCACTATAAATCGTAATTCCATGATTAAATCTGGCAATTAATTCTTCACGCATACGATCTTTTTCCTCTGTAATGATGCTGACTTTCATGTATTTATAAATCGTATGAACTTTATCAAGCACTAAGATACCAACAATTAAACGAATGATTGTATAAATTGCAGTTTCAACTGTTCCAACAAAGCCAGAAACTATGATAATCGCTAGGTCAACACTTAAAGAAAACTTTGCGAAGGAAATATTCTTTTTAAAGGAAACGTATTGACTAATGATATCCATTCCTCCAGTGGAAGAGCCAACACGTAGAGCAATTCCACATCCCAGGCCTGTCAATAGACCGCCCAAAACGGATAATAACAATTTATCATTTACTAAAGCTACAAACGGATTTACACCAAATTCTGTTTTCAAATACTCTAATAGCGCAATAAATATCGTTTGCATGGCAATTGAGCCAACACTTAAAATTGCAAATCGTTTGCTAACTCCCTTATACCCTATTAAAAATAACGGAACATTTAAAATAGCAATAAAGAAGCTTTTAAATCCCAGTATCGGTTTTCCCGTTATTCTAACCACGATTGTTTCAATAATCTGGGAAATGCCCGTAACACCACCAGCATAAAACGAACCAAGATCTAAAATCCATACAACGGCTAAACAATAAATTAAGGTACCAACTAACATACCTAAGACAACAGAAACGTCTCGTTTTTTAAAAAAATTCACAATGCCCTTCATAAATCTACCTTCTAGCTTATTTTCGCAAAACTATTTTCTTTCATTACTTGGATGATTTCTAAGCTATCCTTAGAACTACTTGCAGTTAGAATCATTCCTTCAGATAGATGTCCTCTAATGGTAACTGGTTTCAAATTGGCAACTACTAAAACCCTTTTTCCAACCAATTCTTGGGGCTGATAAAACTGAGCAATCCCTGAAATAATTTGGCGAACACTATCCTCAATTTTAATTTTGAAGATTAATAGTTTGTCAGACCCTTCCATCTTATTTGCTTCAAGAATTTCTCCCACACGAATGTCCACTTTTTCAAAATCTGTGATGGTTATTTCTGCTTTTGCGTTGACTTTGTTCTCCGCTTTCGCCGTTTTGTTTTGATGATATTTTTGTTCTTCAAGAACATCTAGTCTTTTAAATAAAACCTCTATTTTTTCTTGGACTTTTTCGCGAGTAGTAACACCAAACACTAATTTATTCCATGCTCTATTAGCATAGGAAACATTTAAATTAGACAAAATTGTTTCTGCTGTTCCTGGAATAACCGGTGATATCATCATAGCAATCAGCCTTAAACTCTCGTATAAATGATACATTACCTCATTTAGTTCTTCTTTCTTTGTTTCATCCTTCGCTAATACCCAAGGAGATGTTTCATCGATATATTTATTAGCCCGATTTATCAAATTCCATACTTCAATCAAACCATTTTGAAAACGGAAATTAGCAAAATAATCCTGATATTTCTCAATCGTTTCGCTAGCGAACTTGCTCAGTTCAACACTAATAGGATTCAATATCTGTTCTGGTTTAATCACATATCCTTTGAAATACTTGTTAATCATCGCTATTGTTCTACTGACAAGATTACCTAAATCATTAGCTAAATCCGTATTATAACGTTCTACAAAACGGTCATAAGAAAATAAGCAATCATTTCCTAGAGGCATTTCTCTCACTAAATAATATCGAAGTGAATCAAGTCCATATCGCGATGTTACATCTCTTGGAAAAACGATGTTACCAACTGACTTCGACATCTTCCCTTCTTTCATCAAAACCCAACCATGAACATATAATTTAAAATTAAGGGGAATATTAAGGGCCATCAAAATGATTGGCCAAAAAATAGCATGAAATCGAAGAATATCTTTACCCACAACATGAGCAACGGTATCCCCCTTTAACCAATATTTTTCAAACAAGGCTGGATTATTGGTTCCATATCCCAAAGCCGTAATATAATTACAAAGAGCATCAATCCAAACATAAACCACATGTTTAGGGTTTGACAATACGGGAATTCCCCATTTAAAAGATGTTCTGCTAACGCATAGGTCTTCTAATCCTTGTTCCACAAACGATACAACTTCGTTACGACGTGACTCAGGCTGAATAAAATCGGGATTATCGGCAATGTGTTTCAATAATCGAGCACTATATTTTTTAAGGCGTAAAAAATAACTCTCTTCTTTAACCTTTCTTGTCGGTTTCCCACAATCAGGGCAAATGCCTTCTTCTCCTACCTGTGTTTTTGTGAAAAAGGCTTCACAAGATACGCAGTAATCACCTTCATAATAACCAAGATAGATATCGCCATTCTGCAATAGTTGTTCAAAAATTTGTTGGACAACCTTTGTATGACGTAGTTCTGAGGTTTGAATAAAATCATCATTGGAAATATTCAATTCTTTCCATAACAATTTGGTTTCTTTTGCGATTTGGTTTACAAAATCTTGCGGGTCTTTTCCCGCTTTTTTAGCTGCTTCTTCTATTTTTAATCCATGCTCATCCATTCCTGTCAAGTAAAACGTATCATATCCCTTAAAGCGATAATACCTTGCAAATACATCACATGCGATTGTTGTATATGAATTACCGATATGAACATTTCCACTCGAATAATAAATGGGTGTTGTTACATAGCATGTTTTTTTGTTCTTAACTTCCATATTGTTGGCTCCTACCATAAGACCTTAAATACTTTATATTTCTCCAAAACTGGAGGAACATCATCACCAAGAGCTTCTTTGATGGGAACGGTTATAATTTTATTATTACGTTGACAAACGCAAACACCAGTTTCATCATCCAATAAAGCTTCCACCGCCTTATATCCCATTTCTGAGGCTAAGACACGATCTTTTGCTGTCGGTCTTCCGCCACGTTGAATATGACCTAAAATAGTTGCTCTAGCTTCAAATGGAGTTTTCTCACTTACTTCCTTGGCTAACCAGTTTACATCAACCATATTTTCCGCTACGATAATAATGGCATGACTCTTAGCTTGGGCTGCTTTAGTTACGTTTTCAAGAATTGCTTGTAGATCAAAGCCAGTTTCTTTACTGACAACAAATTCTGCACCAACCGCAATCGCTGTCCAAACAGCGATATCACCACAGTTTCTTCCCATTACTTCGATGATACTACAGCGTCGATGGCTATTTGATGTATCCCGAAGTTTATCAACCGCTTCCACAACCGTATTTAAAGCGGTGTCAAAACCTATTGTGAAATCAGTACCACTGATATCATTGTCAATAGTTCCAGGAACACCTACTGTATGAATACCCATTTCTGAAAGAGCTAAAGCTCCTTGATAAGTACCGTCACCACCGATGGCAACAACAGCATCAATTCCATAGATAGCTAAATTGTCAACAGCAATTTGACGAACTTCTGGTTTTGTAAATTCTTGTAGGCGAGCCGTCCCTAAAAACGTTCCTCCTCTTCCTAGCTTTTCAGAAACGGATTTACGATATAGCCTTTCAATACGTCCTTCATACATCCCTAAAAAACCATCATGGATTCCATAAACTTCAATTCCCCTTTGAATTGCCGTACGTACAACAGCTCTAATCGCCGCATTCATACCAGGAGCATCGCCACCTGATGTTAAAACACCTATTTTTTTAATCATACTATACCTCTATATTCTTAATCTATATTTGCTTCAATAATTCATTATTATATCATATTTTTTTATTTCACAACATAAATATTTTCTAATATCAACTGCTTCTTATTATCACGAATATCGACTTTACCTTCTCCAATATAAATAACACCATAGTTTAATTTTGTTGAATACTCTTGGTAAACTTTAGGGAAAAGAACAGCATCAATTGTATCCATATCATCATTGATTTCCAAAAAAGCCATTTCTTCGTTCTTCTTTGTTTTGATCACTTTAATTCGCTCAATAACAAATAAAACTTTCTGTTTTTGCCCTACAATCAAATCAGAAATGGAAAGAGTTTTATATTTTTCCTTTATATTTGGATATTTCATAAAAATATCATATTTTAAATTAAATCCCAAATATTCTCTTTCTAAACGAGAGATTTCTTCAAAACTATATTCTTCTTCTTTAAAGACATGCTCCGACAATTTACCTTTTAAAATAGCTCCATAATTCGCTAATTCTAAACTGGTATCGTATTCAAGTACCATTTGTTTTCGTGGAATTTGAAAGCAATCAAGGGCACCAGCATAAATCATACTTTCTACTACTCGTTTGTTTAGAATATCTTTGGTTCGACTAATAAACTCATCATAACTCTGATAAAAGCCATTTTTGTCTCTCTCTTCTAGTAAAGAAGCAAGTGTTAAAGCTCCAAGATTCATAATTCCTAAAAAAGAATAATAAATTCCTTCCTCAGTAGCAACAAAATCATCCCTGCTATAATTAACAGAAGGTAAAAAAACTTTGATATTTCGTCGATTACAGTTCTTAATATAAGATTTTATTAAGCGAATATTTCCTATTGTATTGCTCATTAAAACCGCCATAAAATGCTTATAATAGTGGCATTTTAAGTAGCCCATTTGATAAGCAACTAAGGCATAAGCAACAGAATGCGATTTATTAAAACCATAATTAGCAAATTTGACGATGTAGTCATAAACTTCATTACTAATCGCAACAGAGTGTCCTAGTTTTGTTGCTTTTTCAACAAACCTTTCCCGCTCTGCTACCAATACATCGGCAGTTTTCTTCGTGATTGCGCGTCGTAAAATATCCGCTTGACCAGCAGTATAACCAGCAAATTTTTGTGCGATTTGAATAATTTGTTCCTGGTAAACGATAATACCATAGGTCGATTTCAATATATCTTTCAAATCTGGATGAAGGTACTCGATTTTCTCCTGACCAAATTTACGCCTTACAAAAGAAGGAATCATATCTTTTGGTCCTGGTCTAAACAAGGCAATGGCGTTGACAATATCGTTGAATTCACTTGTTTTCAACATCATTAACGTCTTCCGCATTCCTCCGGATTCTAGTTGAAATAATCCATCTGTATCACCACTAGCAATCATCTGATAGGTTTCCTTATCATCAAGGGGAATTGTATTGGCTTTTATTTCCTCTCCAGTCTTGGAAATCACCTCATCGATGATGGTAAGGTTTCTAATCCCGAGAAAATCTATCTTAACTAAACCGATTTTTTCTAAATCAGTCGCTTCATATTGTGTTTGTGATAGTCCATTAATCCCCTCTTGCAAGGGAGTGTAATTCACTAAATCGACATCTGATATAATGATTCCCGCTGCATGCGTTGATATATGACGGGGTAATCCTTCTAGTTTATATACCAAAGAAACAAGATATTGTACTTTTTCATTTTCGCGAATCATCTTCTGAAAGAGAGGATTATTCTTTACGATTTCCGCCATACTGTCAAAGCGATTACCCGTATATTTTAAAATCTCATTGAGATATAAATCGCTCATGTTCATAACTCTGGCAATATCGCGAATAGCTAGTCGTACTCCAAATGTACCGAATGTTGAAATATGTGCTACTTTTTCATTGCCGTATTTTCTTCCCACATAGGCGATTACTTCATCTCGGCGATTATCGGGAAAATCCATATCGATATCCGGCATTGAAATACGGTCAGGATTTAAGAAACGTTCAAAAAGCAAATCATACTCTAAAGGATCAATGTCGGTAATCCCTAGCGAATAAGCAACCAAAGAACTCGGTGCTGACCCTCTTCCAGGACCAACGAGAATTCCAGCTTTTTTCGCGTACTTAACAAAATCATAAACGATAATAAAGTAATCACTGAACCCCATTTTGATAATAACATCTAGTTCATAGAGTAAACGCTCGCGATATTTTTCGTGATCAAGTTTTTTACCTTTTAGTCTTTTATTTAGACCAATCATCGCTAACTCTTGTAAATAATCGCCGGTATTCTCGATTCCATCAGAATAAACAGGCATTTTATAATTTCCAAATTCAAGAACAACATTACATTTGTTAGCGATATTAATTGTTTCTGCGATTAACTTCGGGTATTTACGGAATAAATCTACCGCTTTCATCGGAGAAAGAAAACTCTGATTCATTTCTTTTTCCGTATATGGATAATCATTTAACGATAGACCGATACACTTCAACATCTTATATGCTTCAAAATCATCGTTATCAAGATAACTTGTCTTATTGATTGCCACTGTCTGAAGTCCTATTGAAGCACTATAACTGAGTAGTTCCTCTATCCTATTCTTCATATCAATTGTTTGCAAATCAATTCCTAAATAAAGGTCAGGAAATAATTTCTGATATTGATGAATCATCGCTTTTGCTTCTTCAAGACTACCTTCGCGATATAGTTTGATAATTTCATTTTCATCGCTTGGAATAATCACTAAACAATGATTAGCATAATCACTAATCGTTTCTAAATCAATCCCCTTCTTGCTTTTTTTTGCCATTGTAGCTATCTTTAATAAGGACTGATATCCTTGATTATCTTTTGCGTATAATAGAAGTGAATTATAAAAGTTTTTACTAGAAACAACTGTAACATTGATACCGATAATTGGTTTAATCCCTTTTTCTTGGCATAACATATAAAACTTTAAAGCTCCATACATGTTATCAAGATCTGTAATGGCTAACGCTGAATATCCATACTCTTTGGCTTTTTCAATCAGAGATTGTAAACGATTGGGTGATGACAATAAAGAGTACTCTGTTTCAGTATATAAATTCACATATTTTGTTGCTGTTTCTTGTATAAACATAGAATCACCCCAAAAACCATCTCGCATGTACCAGACTAACTATAGTATAACATATTATCTGTTTTTTTCCATTACTAAATTAAATTTTGGTTTTCTTCCTTCTCTTAAAGCCATAACCGCATCCCGCACCGATAATGACAGCACCAATACTCGCTAATAAAAAATAATTGTTTTTACTTTCGACTTTTTGAAAGATTATTTTATCCCCCATTCGACTAAAGATAAGCGATGTTTTATAAAAGCGATCAGTAAAAGCAATCAAGCATTTTTCAAGACTGTCATTAAAACGAGTAATCATAATTTGACCAATAGGCATATCTTGTTCCTTAGCTATAAAAGAAAATTCGAGTAATTTTTGACGCTGATAGTGATAACTTCCAACATCATAAACAAGATTAAGCGTTGCTTGGTATTCTTGATCTAAAACTAACCAAGGAATTTTTATATCACTATCCGCGATAGGATAAGAAATAGTTTCTTCCTTATCCTGATTGGTAAGTACGATTTCAAAATAACGGACAGTTCTATCATTGTCTAGGCAACTAACAACAATTGATCCTTTTGCATTGGTCAATTCAATCAAGGGTGCTTTCTTGATTACCTGTAGCGTATAAGATAATTCAGGATTGAAAGTATACCTTATATTTTGACTATAATAGATAATTTTATCTATTTTTATTTGATGATTCCCATATTCTAAAGGAGCAACAAGATTCACCATCACCCTGTTTGTTGACGGATAGTGAATAAAATCGGTTGTCTCCTCGCCATTAATCACCATTTTCTCTATTTCATCAACCCCTTTTATTTCATAAATAAGTTTATATTCTTCTCCCGCAATGACTTCAAAGTCAGCAATCCTATGCATATCTTCTGTAAACATAATTTGTTTACGGGAAACAAAAAACTGAAATGTCGTTACTTGTCCATTTGCGCCAACTAGATCTAATTTTACTTCCTTTTCTTCCTGTAAAGCATAATTATTTAATATTTCATTTCCATCAAGATATGCTTTTCCTTTAAACAGGAGTTTGTAATTCAAAGGATAAACTCCACCATTCATAATATTTATTTCTAAAGGAACTTCGATTTCTTGCACAAGAGAAAACTCAATCCCCCCCTTACTCAAGCATCTACTTGTTTTTTGATACTTTCCATAGATTTGCGGATTATATGTAGGGGTGTATTTTTCTTCATTGACTTCGACTATTCCATAGAGAGTGGTTAATCTATCTTCATTCCAATAGAAATCTAAAATACAAGCTTGATGAAAATCTTGATAAAAAATTCCCCTGTTTGTAAAAGAGTAGCTTCCTTCTTTATAGTCAACATTGAGAATTTCTCCTATCAATTCATTCTTTACCAAATTGAACAATCGCATTTTTGTTGAATCGATTAACAAAAGGGAACCATTTTTCCCCATTTTTGCATAATGAAACGTACCTTTGAGATCTACTTTATAACTATTTTCTAATTGACTACTGAAGTAATAAAGCTGGTTATCGGCAACAAAACAAAGCATATTATCGTATAAACAATAACTTTGCAAACTCATAATATCATTAATCGCAATCTCTTTTATTGGGTTCATTTGTTCATCGAGAACGGCAATTGCCAACACGTTATTACCGATTCCACTATACTCAAAATCACCTCCTGTTAAGGGATCCTTACGAAAAAACAAAAAAGACCTATCTCCATCAACCATCAATCCCAAGCCTTTATCTTCCTTTAAACCTCCTATCGCATAAACAAAAATTTGACGCTGAGCAGTAATCTTGATAATCAACACATCTTCTAAAGCCTTTTCTTTCTCACTAGTTATCACTTGATAATCATAATCCTTAATAGAACCAATTAAATAAAAACTCTCTTCATCTAGAAAAAAATCATTGATTTCTACTAATGCGTCTTGTGTAACTAGCTCATGATGGATAACAGTCCCTTGAACGTTCAGTTCTAAAAAATAGAATTCTCTTCCTTGCCAGTATATAACACCAATTGTCTGTTTATTGCTCACTACTTTAGGATCAGACACCTCATGTAAAACATATTTCCAACCATTTTGATGAGTAAGAAGATAGTTTTCTTCCCCCTCTTTTATCAAACTCGTGATTCCATCGCTCCAAATCACTTCTGCTTCTATCGATATTTCTTCTTTGATGATTCCCCAATTAGAAGCATAAGAAAACAGAAGACTTAAAAATAGCATTACCATCTTACCCATTTTTCTTCCTCCTTTGAGGAATAACCAATCCAATAATTACCCCAATCACTGCTAACGATAATAAAATATAAACATAATACGTCTCATTTTCGGGAATTTGTTCCTGATAATGAATAGTTATTTTATCTGTTTCCACCGGTTTTTCCTCTTTTTCTTTTCTTTCAATATCAATATTTTTCCTGGTCATAATATCCGTTTGATTAAGGGACTTCTTCTTTACAGTAAAAGTATAATATAAGGTTTGATCGTTTCCCTGTAATTCAAGGAGATATACTCCTTCCTCAGAACATATATACCCAGAATCAATTCTTTCATCATTTAAATATCCAAGCCCATTAAAATCAAGGGTTAATCCACAATCATAAACTCCTTTATTACTTATATTAATTCTTACTGGCACTTCCGTCGTATAAGGTAATACAAAAATATAATCACCCGAATAATAAGCATATAAGTTAGTGGTTTTTCCAAACATATCCTGATTAGAGGGGGTTGTCAGGGCTTTACTTGGTAAATAGATACCATTGAACATAACCGCAGAATCACTGATTTTAATATGTAAATAGCTTTCCAAATGAGGTTGTTGATAACCATTGTTTTCTATCATGCTTCCGCAATAAATAATACGATCAATTAAATATATTGAAACCGGAATATGAGAATGTGTACTCGGTTTTGTTGCTTGATGAACGATTTGCCAATCGCTTGTCAGAATCATATACTTGTAATGATAGCTACCATTTTGTTTCATATTGCAACAAATGGTAATATAATCTCCTATCTCGATAGCATAATCATAAAATTCACCTTCATTGTAACTGAGTTTCAGTTTCATTTCATTGATGAAATTAAGTTCCCAATCATAAAAAGAAAAAGTCAAGCCATCATCCCAATAGTCTTTGCTGATGATTGCTAATTTATCTTGTGCTAGGATGAGTTTTGATTTTTTAAATAGGTATTTATTCCCAAGCGGAATATGATTTTGATACTCTAATCGATTATCATAGCAAACAAGCGCTCGAAAATTCGTTTCACCATTATCATTTATAAAATACCCATCACCAGCAAATTGAACATAAAGATAAAGATTACCATTATGCATTTCTGCTCCAAATAAACGATTGTTACCATTATTACCTGATAATCTTGTTTCTTTTATTTGGAAATTTTTCTTATCTACAAAACCCACTACAATGTTTTGGTTGCTACTCTCATGGGTAATGAAATCACCATCATTGGCAAAGGTAAATCCTGCAAAATAATAACGATCTTGATACATAAAAAGATGATGTCCCTCACTGTTTTTAGTTCCTCCTAACAAAATTTTATCTTTCAGGACACCATTAGCACTCATTTTTACAATCACGATTTTATTAGTAGCCGTAGCTGTTTCATAATGCCCAATGGCGATAATATTATTATCATCAATAATGGCATCGTTAAATACGCCATATCCCCAATCTGTAAAGACTTTTTCCCAAACTAATTCTTCGTTTTCATAATATGCAAGATAAGGGAATTCTGATAAATTTTCCGTTCGAAAAGGATAATAACCTGTGTCTACTCTCCCAATCAAAAAATAACTATTCTCATCTTTCCCTATTACTTTGGTAATATGATAATCGTAGTTATGCTTCAATAGAAACAAATCCTTTGTAAAGGTAATCCCTTGTTTATATTTTCCCTCATCAATTTCAATGACCGTTTGTTCATCATCAAAAAATTCACTTACATCTTCTTTATCTGCCGTAGTAAACACCTCATAATGACCATAAAACGACGATAAAACCAACATTAAATTCAATAACCATTTCATGTTTCTTCCTCCTATATCTATATATTAGGAAGAAAGACTTTAATTTCTTTTTGTTTGGAATTAAAAAAACACAAAATATTAATTTTGTGTTTGATTGAAGTATTTTATTTTTGTTCTGTTAAGCGAACAACGTCGCGGGCTATCATCAATTCCTCTTTTGTTGGGATTAAAAATGCTTTTATAAGAGAATCTTTAGTCGTGATTTCCGTGATTTCTCCTCTTGCTTTGTTGGCTTCTGGGTCTAACTTAATACCTAAAACTGCTAACCTATTGATTACTTGTTCACGACAGCGAGAACTATTTTCACCAATACCAGCTGTGAAAACAATAGCATCCAATCCTCCCATTTGAATATAATAGCTACCAATATAATCAGCTATCCGTTTATATTGAATATCTAAAGCTAAACGACATCTTTCATTGGTATCAAGGCATTTTTCTAAATCCCGAGAATCATTAGAAACACCAGAGACACCTAAATATCCCGATTTTCTGTTTAAGATTACTAACAGCTCAGAAATAGTAAACCCCTCTTTTTTAGCCATATATTCTAAAATAGTTGGGTCAATATTACCACTTCTTGTTCCCATTGGAATTCCTTCTAATGGTGTCAATCCCATCGAGGTATCGACGCAAATACCACCTTTAACAGCAGTAATGGAAGCGCCGTTCCCTAGGTGACACGTAATAATCTTTGTTTCTTCGATTGGTTTATTTAATAATTTTGCTGCTACATAAGCAACATATTTATGGCTGGTTCCATGAGCTCCATATTTTCTAATTTTATATTTTTCATACCATTCATAAGGAGTGGCATACATATAGGTATCCGGTTTCATCGTTTGATGAAATGAGGTGTCGAAGACAGCGACATTAGGAACTCCAGGTAAAACCTTCAAAAAGGCTCTAATACCAATTAAATGAGCTGGATTATGTAGAGGAGCTAAATCGCATAACTCTTCGATTTTTGCAATAGTGTCATCATTAATAATTGCTGAATCTTGAAAGTACCAACCACCTTGGACAATTCGATGACCAACACCGCTAATTTCCTGCAAGTCTTTTACGATTTCGCGTTTAATTAAATCATCCAATACTAGTTTTACTGCTTCCGCATGGTCTTTAATCGGTAAAACGACCTTTTCTTTATCTCCATTAAACTTAATCGTATAGTAAGCATCCTTCAACCCAATTCTTTCAACAATTCCTTCTGTTATTATTACTTCATCAGGCATTTCCAACAATTGAAATTTTAGTGATGAACTGCCGGCATTTACTGCCATAATTTTTTTCATATCTCTTCCTCCTAAATCTGTTCCATCATATCTTTTATTTCAACAAATAATTTTTCTGTGTTTTCTTTAGAAAAACTATCTAAACGTAATACTATCATATTATAGTTTTCTAAAACCGCCTTTTTACCAATTAAAATGCTTTTACCCACATGTCCCTTTTTCACAATACTATCTGGTAAGACGATTAGCCCGACCAATGTTGCTTTATTAACTAAAAAAGAACGAAAATATTCATTTCCTTGTTTACTAAAGAAGTCATTGTCAATTACATAAATGAAGTAACCATCATCGATGATATTTTCTAATCTTGCTTCAATAACTAAATAAGGAAAATATCGAATTCCTTTCTGATAAAGTTCCAAATTGACTTCAAGGTTATAATCATAACTATCCAAATCGCCTACTACAACTTTACCGCGAAAAGGAACTTTTGCCAGTGCATCCTGATAGTAGATAATAACTTCGTTTCTCTGCAAATTAGAATTGGCAATCGCTAGTTTAACAAGCGTTTCATTTTTTTCAATTCCCGCCAAAAAGGATTCATGATTCAAATTATTACTAATTGCATTTAATGTATTTGCTGTTCCCAAGCAAGTATCTAAAATGGCAATGGTTTGATTAGGATATTTTGTCTTGATAATCATCGCCAGTAAATAGTTAATAGAATCCGGCGTCATTAAATCTAAGGGAAAATTAATATGCTTGAACGCTTTAATCACCAATAATTCAAGTGCTAATCTAATTTCCTCATTAAAAAAAGTTTCTAATGTAAGTATTTTATAAATTTCTTCCAGTTTTTTAATTGCTTCTTCCGATAAAGAAGTATCATCAAAACGATCATTGATATCCTTACTAACTCTTAGAAACGATTCAAAATAATCAAGATGTAAATCTTCATAAATAATCATAGCTGCGCGATCAAGCAAATCATAATATAAATCTATTTTTTCAAAATTCATTGTTCCCTCTAGATATCCAATATCTCAATTTGTATATTTTTTTCATCATTTATTAGGATAAGAGCATAGGTCGTCCCTCTTCTTGAGCGGGGATACCTTAAAGAGCCAGGGCATAAAATATGTATTCCATTTACTAATCGATAATATGGAACATGAGTATGACCATGAATGATGATTTGGCAGTTATTCTCTCTTGCTAGGGCTTCTAATCTATTTAATGATAGAAAAGTACGATGACCATGCATTAAGTAAATTCTGATAGAACCTAGTTCAAGAATGCGATAATTGTTCTTCACAAGAAAATCTTGATTTCCTTTTACTGTTAAGAAGGGTTCTATTTCTCTTTCATCGAGACCACTATCACCAGCATGTAAAAAAAGATCTGCATCAGAATGAAGTTGGACAATTCTTTTCAATAATGTTAAATCACGATGATTATCGCTAGCAACAACAATTTTCATAATACTAGTCTCTTCATTTTCCATGTAATATAGTACCACAACTTTCACTTATTTACAAGCAAAAAACTTTTTTCTTTACCCTTCCTTAAAAAAATTGGTATAATAAAAGAGAGGTCATTTTATGAACAAATTAATGATTAAATTAATCAAAAAATATCAAGCTTTAAAGCCTGAAAATCGCCGTAAATGGTGTAAATATCATCCAACATGTTCAAATTATGCGATAGGTGTTTATCAAAAGTTCAATTTTTTCAAAGCGACACTACTGGCATTTTGGCGCATTTTAAGATGCAACCCTTTTTCCAAAGGAGGATATGACCCTGTCCCTCTGACAAAAAAAGAAAAAAGAGAATTAAAAAATTCTCTTAAAGAAAGCTCTAATCTTGCTCCACAAATTGACGAAGAAATTAATAATTAAATCCATTAACTCAACCTTTGCCAATTCTTGATCCAATTCTTCAAAAACATTGACTTGTAATTCTAACTCTTCTCCTTCAACATCCAAAACTACTTTGTATGTTCCAGGAGTGTTTTTATTTTCACTATATTCATCTTCAATCACACTGTAACTTAAGTTTTCTCTAATTGTCTGTGTCTTTTCCAAAAAAGAAACAAAATCGCTAATTTCCATATTATTATTACTAATATCAATATTAATGATTTGCGTATCAATCATAAAAATAGGACTTGTTTTATCGGTGACAACGACTGTAATTTCTTTTCTTGCTGTATTCATCCGTTTGTCCTTGACAATCAAACCAATTTTAAATGTCCCTACTCGTGTTGGTGCATGGGAATAATAATCATATTCAATCGTTACTTTATTCGTAATAATCCCATCCTCATTGTCTTCAACAACTATCTTCTTTAAAATATCCTGAAGCGTCAATTTTTGATTGTTGGCTATCTCATAACTAAATGTTCCTGAAAAGACCGGAGCAATATTGTCTACATAACTAACAAGAATCGTTACCGGATAATCACAACTATTATTTGAACTATCTTTAACCGTATAAACAATAGTGTAAGTCCCGGGGATTGCTTCATTGTTTGTATAGTTATTCGATTTTACGGTGATAGAAGAAGTTAGATTCCCATCATAATTATCCGTTGCACTTAAGGCTCCTTTGATATTTGCAAGCGATAAGGGGGTGTATTGATTGGTAGTATAGCTATTTTTTCCGCTAATCTCAGGAGAAGTCATATCCCTAACCCAGACAAAGACCGATAATTGAGCTGTGTTTCCACCACTATCAACAACAGAATAAATAATTTCATATTGTCCGACTTTATTCATGTTTGCGGAATATTCATTTTTAGTAATGGTAATTTGCGAAGTAATATCCCCATCATTGTCATCCATTGCTTTGATTGCAGAAGTAATGGTCGCCAGACTAACAGGATTATCACAACTGGTAATATATAGCCCATGATTATTACTGATAACAGGACTATAATCTAGGATGGGTCCTTGATAACGAAGGTCAAGAGCGGATAAATTGGAATAAGCATTATAATCCATTGATTCAATTAAAGAAAAATTATTTTCTATTTCATACAAACCTAAATTAGCTCCATAATCTTCCATGACATCAAATTCTAAATCAATATACTTTGCATTACTAGGAGGAGTAATTCGGTAATATTTATCCTCTCCATGATTAACTACTGTTGGTTGTAACGTACTAATTAATTGTTTGCTTGCATTGTATGCTTTAGTTCTAACTGCCAATATTTCTGCTTCTTGATAATTAAAAACTGTAAGCATATAGGTAACTCCTGGTTTTATGCGAATGTAATTAAGACATACAACCGTTCCATAATTGATGGGATTTCCAATGTTATAATCAAAATTTTCATCTTCAAGATAATTATAACCATTGGGAAGGAATTCCCAATTAGGTAGATGATTATCTGCTTGAACTTTAAAAGGCATTATCGCGAGTAACAATACCCCTACTATAACTAACATGATTTTTTTCATCGTTTTCTCCTTTTCTTTTGGAGACACTCTTCACACGTCAATGCTATTATAACAAGAAAAAAGCGAATAATAAAGCCTTTATTATTTCTTTCAAACTACAAAAAAAAGCTTTAAATAAAGCTCTTTTTTTTATTTTTTGATTAAATTTTTTGTTTAAGTTTCGTCATTCAGTTTTTCAACAGGAGTTTCTGATTGAATATCTCCTGCTTTCTTCAAGGCGAATTTAGTAATTCCTGGTCCTACTAATTCATAAAATAATGTAGCACATAATACAACTGCGAGGATTTGTGCAGAATATTTCGGCAGCGCTTCTGAAGAAATCTTTGCCATACCAATAGCTACACCTGCTTGAGGAAGCAGTGCTAATCCTAAATAGTTACGGATTGATTTATCTTCTTTTACAATCACCGATCCTAAATAAGCACCAAAGTACTTACCAGCTGAACGAGCAATCAAATAAATGACTCCTACTGCTCCTACTATAGGTATGACAGTCAAATCTAGTTCAGCACTAGATATGATAAAAAACAACATAAATAGAGGTGGTGTCCAACGTTCCATATCGCCTAATATCATTAAAGAATCGTTTTTAGTATTACAGAACACAGCTCCAAGCATCATACATAATAATAAGGAAGAAACAGGAATTGGGAAAATCTGTGCTAAGCCAACACCGGTAAAGACTACCGTAATCATCCAAATTAAGCGATTAGCGCGAGAACGGAAAAATCTTGTAGCTAGTGATAAAATAAGACCCAATACTGTACCAATACCTAAAGAAACAACAATTTCTAGTAATGGCATCAAGGCAATACTGGTGAATGTAATCACTCCCCCAATTGCAAATACTTTCGCTATTGCCAATGATATCGCAAATAAAACTAATCCAAAAGCGTCATCAAGAGCAACAACGAGTAATAATGTATCGGTTAATTTTCCTCTCGCTTTATATTGTCTGATGACCATTAGCGTTGCTGCTGGCGCTGTTGCTGTAGCAATGGCACCTAAAACCAAAATAAGCGGTAAATTTTCTTGTAATGTTCCTTGTATCAAGCCAAAAACGATTAAACTAATATCAACAAAAACTAGTGCAAGAAATGCTTGAACAAAAGTGATGAGAAAAACATTCTTTCCTATCTTTTTCAAATTTTCTATTTTAAATTCGCCGCCGATAGAAAAGGCAATAAACCCTAAAGCAATTTCAATTAGGAAGGAAAAGGAAGCAATCTCTTTCTCACCGATAATGTTAATCAAATGAGGTCCAAGCAATAGACCTACGATTAAATAACCCGTAACATTTGGTAATTTGACTAACTTCATTAGTTTTGTAGAGAGTAAGCCAGCAAATAAAGCTATAGCTAATATTAATAAAGAGTTCATAAGTTTTCTTGTTTGAATGCTTTCTGCAACAATTAACAGGTACCGAACACATAAACCTTTCATCAGCAAGTTTTTTTAATAACTAACACCGGTCCTTCCTAATGTTAGAATTAAGCAAAGCCTCTTTAAACTTCATGGTAGTAAATATGTTACCATGAAAATTATTAGCTGAAACTTTCTCTAGTGTTTTCGGCATTTATTCGCCTTTACCTAATACTGTTACGAATAATTGCACGTACAATTCCTTTCTTGTATATATGTAATCATTATACATCTATTTGTATTATTTTCAAGTGGTGAAGACCGTTTTCTTAAGAAAGTATTCCGCATTAAATCTAATACGGAATACGCTATTTTAATATCTCTTGCGGCGAATAAAGACCAAAGCTAGAGGGATTAGGAAATACCATAAACCTATTCCCGCCTGACAACCTTTTTCTTTAATCGGTTCTTCTGGTTCTTCAATAGGAAACTCCGGTTCTTCTGGTTCTTCTATCGGTTCTTTTGGTTCTTCTACTTTACTAACTTTTACAGTTAACGTATCAATCGCTTCTTCATGACCAACAGCGGTAACTGTAATAGTTACTTCTCCTTCTTTAACGGCAATGATATTTTGCCCTTCAATACGAACAATGCTGCTATCGCTCGATGAAAATATTAATGATACTTCCTTATTTGGTGATACCGTTACTACTAATTCTTCGCTTTCACCAACCTTTAACTCAACATCAGTTACAGAAAAACTAACTTCAATCGGAATATAGTTTTCACCATAAGTTAATGAGCTTGTATATAAAACAACATCATTGTTATCTAGTGCTTGAAAGACAATATCGTTCTCCTTTTTCGTATCAATGCTAGACAAAGATACTTCTTTTGTAGTTGGACTAACTTCCGTTAGAAGCTTATCATTTACATAAATCACGATTTTTGTTAGCATTTCATTATCGATTTGACTATCCCAAACCAGTTTGTCACCATCAATTCTAACATTTTCAATTTTTCCAAAAACAGCGTTAGGATTAATCAATTCTATATCTTTTGTAGCTGTTTGTCCATCACGAAAATATACATTGACTTTGTAATTTTTACGGTAATCATTGGCTTTTAAATTAGGAATTATAAGAGACGTTTGGTTATCCAAAGGTCGGAAACTGCTGATTATTTCTTCTCCTTCTAATAATTCTATTTTATAGGCCTTCGCAAAAAATGCATTTGGATAGACTAATTTTGATTTTGGGAAATCTTCAGCAACTTCAACTTTTACCTCTTTCATACTATCAGCAACATCAAAATTAGACATTTTAGCTGGAATAGCGATTTGATCTAACATCGTTCCGGTTTCATCATAAGTCTTAAGCATTAAAGTTTCACTAGAAACGGTAATTCCCATTGCTATACTGGTATTGCCAATCTTTTTTGCTACATATACATCTGTTGATAAAGATGTTTCCGCCTCTAAACGATCTCCAATTGCACTTCCTGTAATATAAATCGCACCTTTTTTACCATCAGTACTATTTGTCCCATTATAAATTCGGTTACTTCTTGTATAAACATGGTCATGACCAGTCAAAATTAAATCGACACCATATTTATCGATAATTGGTTGTAAATCTCGCATCGAGCTGCTAACTTCATTTCCTGCATAATGATACCTATGATGAAAGAGAACTATATACTGACTAGGATGATTTTCTAGAACATCTGTTAACCATTCTTTTTGATTTGTTTTATATTCAGCAGGTTGACTAGGTAAATAATAAGCTTCAGAATCAAGAGAGATAAATAACGCACTACCATACTGAAAGAAATAACTACCATTTTTTACCCCTTCTGCTCCATTATCAGGGTTATTTGAAT
>JAAYBG010000101.1 GCA_012718985.1 Acholeplasmataceae bacterium | reverse complement strand
TATATAAACATACATTGACTTTGAAGACGTTGATTGAATTTTAAAATTTACGATGATGAATGCTAGTTTCGCCACCACAAATAAACTGAAATATCGAAAGATATAAATGAAGCTCACCATCACATTAGAAATAGATATCCCGACAACTTTCAAAAACACCATTAATACCACTGATGTAAGAACTGTCTTGAAAACAGAGTTAAAGATTTCAAACTTTATGACAGATTTAAAATAATCTGAAATTCTACTTCTATGAAAAATCATCGTATAGTACGATGATTTTTCATAAACATCTCGAGTCACTAAGTGGATTAAGAGTGCTGTTATGAGTGTAAATGTGATCGTAAAATTTATTGGCAGCTTACTTAAGCCATAGTTGCTCATCAACGAAAAATTGAGAAACGTCACATTAACGATATCCATCGATGTTAACACAGTCGAATAATGCGTAGACAAGTATATGAATGTATTTAGAAATGATACCAGTAAGAGAATATATATCATTCTATCGCTTCATCTCCTTCCCTTTTTTTTCTTGTGACAAGAAGATATGATACCCCTGTATATGGAAGGTAAAATATAAAACTTGAAACAAATGAGAATGTAGGTATATAATACGGGGCAAAAAAATTCAACGCCGATACTTTCCCCGAAGAATATGCCTGAACTAAAGATATGACCAAAATGATTATCATGATAATTTCTAATTTACGAGTGACCCTTTCTTTCAACGCATAGTCCAGTAAGGCATATGTGAACAAGATCAGGACTAAAATATACATCTGCCTTAGTATCAACACTAAATTAAAATGGTTTTCAATATGATGAATTAAGGCCGAAATAAAGAGTAAGCCCATAATCATTAAAAATGGTAGGAGTGTCTTGAAGATGATTTGTTTTACTAAAAAATAAAAATAATGACCTGTATTTGTAAACAGATGATCTGATGAAGACAAAGGAATAATCCCTCTCGTCGAAACGTTGATATAAAATATTGAAAACAATAGAAAATATAAACCAGTCTGTAACAATAAGAAACTTCCCTTATGAGTAACATGAAGTAAAAAAAACGAAATCGAAAAGAAAACGATATGCTTCATGTTATTGACCATCTTATACTTCAACATGCTTGGATCCCGTTCCATAGAAAATAATAAACAATCCAAGCAATAAAGGAATCGAATTCGAAAGCAACATCAGTAAGGAAGGTACCTTCGTGTAATCACCCACGGCCATAATTGCGGATGGATTTAAGAGTAATCCAATCATATTTCCACTTCGAGAAAATAAGCTGATGATGGGAAATGTTAATACTGCCAGTCCAAAATAATAGACCAACGGTCCAATTGCGACCAATTTTTTGTTTGAAAAGACTAAAGGCAGCGTTCCCGAAAAAAATGACAAAACAAAGGGAATAAAGAAAAATTGCACGATACCAAGAACAAAGTAATACAAATGAATTGACCTGTAATAAAAATTATTACCTAAAATATCAAGCAGAAAATCAGTCTCAATATGGTATGCATCATACCTGCCACCAAACAACACTAAACAAATGATAAAATACACAGAAAATGCAGAAAAAATGGACAGTGATATTTCGAGTGATGTCCGCACAACATTTTTCAAATAAAAAGACCGAAACTTATCTTTTCGGTAATAAATCATCGATCCAATTTTATTATGAAAGTCAAATATTCGTAACCCCGTAAGCGAAACAATAAACGGCAATATCAATTGAAACAAGCTCAGCGCATACGTGAGTGAACTCTCAAAACTCATCGTCGATCGAATATTCTTCAGTTCGACCCCAAAATATTTAAAGAACGTAATCGACTCTACAGATTCAAAGTACATCCCGACATCCGAATTAAAAATACTTTCTTTTCCATTTAAGAAATAGATACTAATAGGAGTAAGAATTCCTGAATTACTAATTAATAACCCTAAAAACAACAGTAATGTAAGCGAAAATATGATAAAGAAATTTTTCTTTTTTACCCTATCCAATTAATTCCCTCCATTCATAAAAGATATGAGGCAATTAAACTATGCCTCATATCAAGTTTGATTCAAAGTGCTATGGTGTCCAGATTCCTGTTACTCTTGTCTGTG
>JAAYBG010000100.1 GCA_012718985.1 Acholeplasmataceae bacterium | reverse complement strand
GAGATTTATTCAGCTGGTGAGTCAATGGGTGTAAGAGAAACATTTATTCTTAACAATGAAAGTAGACTTGAAGCATTGAATTATGGTGAAGATTATCTCAAAACAAGAACTGTATATCAAACATTCTTTGATTCAGAACTTGCAAGTGTTGAGCCATGTTTAGTCAATATAGAAGAAAGCTTTGTTGATACTTGTGATGCAATAATTGAAACTCTTGACGCAGAGCAAACATTAAATATAAACGCCAATGCATTTAATACAGTATTAAACACAAATATAAGTATTGTGAATTTAGAACCTCTTATAGGAACTATTGAACACGATGCTCTTTTATTTGCTGATATAACATTCGATCCTTCTTCATGGCATAATCCAGTACAAATTAATGACGTATTAGAAATCTATCAAATTTATGAAGGAGAGCAAGATGATATGAACTTAAATTTAGCATAGGAGGTAACCAATGAGAAATACAAACATAAAACTGAAAAATAGAAATGGTGAAGATGTTATTTATATTGGCATTTCAACTGTCTCAATAGATGGAGAAGATGGTACTAAAAAACAATTCTCATTAGGAAACCTTACAGAAGGAACTATAGTATTGGACTTTGCTAATGGAAATCAAGAGGTTATTGTACCTGACGATGAATTATACGATAAAGTTGTGATTCTTAAACCAGAGACATTTATAGCAGAGAATATCGCACAAGGAGTAATTATTGCTGGTATTGAGGGTACGTTTGAAGGAGCAAGAGAAATGCCGACATTAAATGTCCCCTCTATATCAAGAAGTAGCGATATAATTACAATCACAAATCCAAGTACAAACGGGGCCTTTTTGTTTATACTTTTTTAGACGTATTAAACTACAAAAAATGCGTACGCTATCGATTGCATAAATTTTCGAGTTCTTTCTATTGACTAAAATAAAATATAATGATATAATTCGCCTATATACTAAAATGCGACAAATGTCGATTAAAAGGATAATCGACTTGCTCATAATATTTATTTATTGATTACTAGGCAATAAACTTGGAGAAAAATATGGCGACAGAAGAAAAATTAGACCTTCTAAAAAATACAAAAGTTAGCAAACTGCTATTCAAATTAGCCGTTCCTACTATCGTTGCGCATATTGTCAATTTGCTTTATATGGAAGTAGACCGAATAATGATAGGGCATATTCCCGTTATTGGGGGAGACGCATTGACGGGCGTAGGCGTATGTTTGTCCGTACTAATAATAGTAATGTCCTTTTCATCTTTGTGTAGCGTCGGTGGCGCTTCAAGAGCGGCGATATTCTTGGGCAAAGGCGACAAAGAATCTGCTGAAAAAACTTTGGGTAACTGCGCTCTTGCGTTGATTATCTCGGGACTACTGATGATAGTAATATTCGAGTGGAAAGGAAGGGAGTTGTTATTGCTGTTTGGAGCGAGCGACATTACTATCGATTACGCTTGGGACTATATGAAAATATACGCGTTAGGCGCGTTATCGGTACACTTGACGCTTGGACTAAATTGCTTTATCACAACGCAAGGTTTTGCAAAAACTAGTATGTTGACCGTTATTATCGGAGCGGTGCTAAATCTTATTCTTGACCCGTTATTTATCTTTGTGTTTAATATGGGAGTCAAAGGGGCGGCGCTTGCTACCATCATTTCGCAGACAGTTTCGGCGATATGGGTTGTGCTGTTTTTGATTGGTAATAAGACAGTTTTGAAAATAAAACTCAAAAATTTCAAACTTGAATCGCGCATAATACTACCTGCATTATCCCTTGGACTTGCTCCTTTTATTATGAGTTTCACAGAAAGCATACTAGGAATTTGCTTTAATATTTCTCTTCTTAAATACGGTGGCGATACCGCTGTGGGAGCAGTGACAATCTTTATGAGTTTATCACAGTTCATCATTTTGCCCCTTATAGGGCTATCACAGGGCGCGAAACCGATAATGAGTTATAACAAAGGCGCAAAACTGCCCGAACGAATGAAAGAAACGCTCAAATTATTGCTTATGGTGGCAATGACGTATTCGTTTGTTATTTGGGGACTAATTATGATAACGCCACGAACGTTTGCCCAGTTGTTTACCGATAGTGAACAAATCATTGTTTACGTAGAAAAAATGATAAGGGTATTTTTGGCGTGCGGAGGATTGTTCAGCGCGCAGATTGTTTGTCAGCAAATGTTTGTCGCTTTGGGCAAAGCAAAAGAATCTTTGTTTATCGCTTTGCTAAGAAAAGTTATTATTTTAATACCGCTAATATATATTATGCCGTTAATATTTACTCAAAATCAACAGTTGGCAGTACTGTTAGCAGAACCGCTCGCCGACTTGATATCGGTTATCACAACAGTAATATTCTTTGGCGTTGTGTTTAAGAAAGAACTAAACAGTTTGCGAACGCAAAATCAACTTGAAGGCGTGTTGGAAAAAAATCAAAACTAATTTTGTCTTTTTTGTTTGCTAAGTAAAAAATATTATTTATAAAAATAAACCGCAAAGTTAAATTAACGTTGCGGTTTTGTTTTAGTGTTTTATATGATTGTTGTTTATTAGTGTTACAAAAAATGTATTATTGTTTTATATGTCTTTCAAATGTTTTCTTGCATTATAACTTTCGAGTTTTTCAAAATTTTTTTAGCCGTTATATTTTATTATAGTCAAAGATATTTTGTTTTTTCTTTTTTACAACACTTACTTATAGTTATTAGTTACAAGTCTTGTATTACAATGAGTTTTTCATTATGTCTACATTTTGATAACTAACAAAAGTCGGTAAACAAAAAAATTCTTCACTTTAATATAGTCAAAATGCTGTCAATCCTAATCAAGGAAAGAAATAAATTCGGGCATTTCTCCAACAAGGGGAGCAAGCCATTCGATATATTCTTTGGTTACGTTGTCTTTCTCTTTGGTAAGGAAATTCTCCGGCAAAGATTTTTCCGTTAGCATTACTTTTTCTATTGGAAAAAGGGTAGTCTTTATTACGTAAGGTTTGGTTGATACTCTTTCTATGCCTATCATTATTCCGCCAAGATTATTTAATACTGCCTTGACTGCTTCTTCGCCAACTAACTGCGCTTCCTTTATATCGACTGCCGAAGCGTATTGCATTGAACAACGTTGAAAAATACCGGGTTTTTCGCTACGCGCTTTGATGCCAAGTTTTTCGATGACCAAATTAGCCAAAAATGACGAAACGTCGCCAAAATATGTTGCGCGACCGACTGTAAAGATAGGCTTTACTACTTGCTTGCCGTTTTTGTCTTTTAGTCCTTCTGACGCGACTACTGTTACTCCGCCTTTTTTACGGAACAAATCTTCCGCTTTTGTCAAAAACGCGTCTTGGTCGAACGCTATTTCAGGGCAAAGTATCATATCGGGCATTTCACCGCCGTTATTACCTGCTATCGCGCTAGATGCCGTCAACCAACCAACGTTACGTCCCATCGTTTCGATAACGCAAACGTGAATAGGCAAAGACTTGACGTCTTGCATAGTTTCTTTGACGGAGCAAGCGATATATCTTGCGCACGAAGCAAACCCCGGTGTGTGGTCGCTCTCGGCAATGTCGTTGTCAATAGTTTTTGGTATACCTACGCAACAAACACCGCTGTCTTTTACGATTTTGTAAAGTTTACCGCAGGTATCCATTGTTCCGTTACCGCCGTTAAATAAAACGTACTTGATATCGTGTTTGTTTAATATTGTCGCCATTTTATCGTAATCTTCGCTTTCAAGAGGAAATCTACTCGTTCCAATGGCAGTTGCAGGAGTGTTAGAAAGTAAAGACAGTTGCGATTCGGTAATATTTGTCAAGTCGATAAAATCTTCTTTTAGTACTCCCGTTGTGCCAAAACGCGCCGCAAATATTTTACCGTTGAAATTTGACTTTTTTAGTTGACGAAGCGCTCCCACAAGGGAGTTGTTTATGACAGTAGTTGGCGCTCCGCCTGTTACTATTAACAAATTACTCATTTTTTCTCCTTGAAAACCATTGGCTAATATGGATAGTATTTACAAATTGACCGTTTTATAGATATTTCTTTGTTTTTTATAAAAATTATTAAAAGTATCTAGTATTGACAATAATATAACACACTATTATTGTCGTCTTTCTCGTGATGATGAACTTCAAGGTGATAGTAACTCAATTATTCATCAAAAGGAAATGTTAAAAAAGTACGCTGAGGATAATAGTTTCAAAAATTTAGAGTTCTTTGTTGATGATGGATATTCAGGAACTAATTTTAATAGACCAGATTGGCAAAGATTAAATGCTAAAATAGATGATGGTCTTATAGGAACTATTATTGTTAAGGATATGAGCCGTCTTGGTAGAGATTATCTTCAAGTTGGTATTTATACTGAGATGGTTTTTCCTAACAATGATATAAGGTTTATCGCAATCAATAATGGTGTTGATAGTATTAATGGAACAGAAAATGATATGACTCCATTTATAAATATTTTCAATGAATATTACGCCAAAGACACATCAAGAAAAATACGAGCTGTTGTAAAAGCCAAAGGTGAATCTGGTAAGCCATTAACAACTGTTCCACCTTATGGGTATTTAAAAGATAAAGAAGATAAAAACAAGTGGATTGTTGATGAAGAAGCATCACTTGTTGTTAAAAGAATATTTGAATTATGTGTTAAAGGTTATGGTCCATCACAGATTGCAGATAAACTAACAGAAGAAAAAACAGACTCACCTGTCGCTCATATGGAAAAGTTAGGATTAAAAAGTTCTGCTCGTGCATCCAAAGATAGTGCTCCATACTTTTGGAATCCTAAAACTATTAGCGATATTTTATCTAAACAAGAATATTTAGGTAAAACTATTAATTTTAGAACATATAAAAAGTCTTTCAAGAATCACAAAACCTACTATAACCCACCTGAAAAATGGAAAGTATTTGAAAATACACATGAGACAATTATAGACAAAGAAACTTTTGATATTGTACAGCATATTAGAGAAAATCATAGAACTCGAACTAATCTTGGAGAAATGCCACTTCTTTCTGGAATGGTATATTGTGCCGATTGTGGTGCTAAACTTTACCAAGTTCGTGGTAATGGTTGGACATATGATAAGCATTATATGGTTTGTGCTTCATATAGAAAAAAGTCTAAACAAACCTGCTCATCACATCAAATTAGAAATATAGTATTGGAAAAGTTAATCTTGCAAAGAATCAACGATATGATCAATTTAGTACATAATTCAGAGAGTGAGTTTGTTGAACTTGTTACTAAACAAACAAAGGAAAACACAAATAGAAAACTAAAAGAAGCTAAAAAAGAATATGAGATTGCAATGGCTAGAATAAATAAACTAGATTCAATCATTCAACACTTATATGAAGATAACATTGAAGGTAAAATATCCGATGATAGATTTAGCAAACTCTCTGTAAATTATGAAATCGAGCAAGCTGATTTAACAAGCAAAATTAAAGATCTAGACATCTATATTAATGAAGAAACTAACAAACTAGTTAATGTTGAATCATTTGTTACTGCGGTTAAAAAATATACCCACATAGAAACCTTAGATTGTGAAGTATTGCGAGAACTAGTTAGTAAAGTGCTTGTGTATAAAGTTGAAAAAATCGATGGTAAAAGACAACAAAGAATTGATGTAATATTTAATGGTCTAGAGGGAATAAAGCTAGACAAATGAAAAAGCGTAGCTACCTAATTCGATAACTACGCTATTTTTCTAGCGTTTTGGGTAATCCCTATCGGAACTCTCCAAATGGCAATTTTAATAAAGGATTTAATGTTTATTCTGGTGGAGAGCTTGCTTTTTATCAGACAGGGACAACATTTAGTCTAATCAGTAAGTTTGAAGCGGAAAAAGATTATTCAATTCAAGCGGCTTGTATAAATCCATTAATGAACGAATCTGGTAAAAGTGGTGCAATAGTTTTCTCTATTTACTCTATCAATAAGGTCTTTGATGAGTACATTTCTACAACAGATACAAGCACAAAGATAAGTAATGGATTAAAATATAAGATCTATCTGAAGAGTGACTTTGGTTATTGGCTTCCAGAAATAATCAAGGTCTATAAAAAGATGAATGGAACAGATGAGTATGAACTTACTGATGAATTTTTCTATTCGATGTATACAGGTGAGGTTTCTTTTGATTCGATAGATTCCAATGTGAAAATCGAAGTTATCGCAGATGAAGAACCTCATCTTAAAAGACCAAAAATAAGAATAATAGAGGGTGAATTTAAACTTAAAACATCATTTCCTATATATTCTCAAAAGCTTTTATTCTATGACAATGAAGAGCTCTTTCATGAAGAGGTAAAACAAGAAGAGCCTATTGCTGTAATGGTTGAGTCACTCGGAACTACTTATACATTTATTCAAGATTCAGACGGATATTATAAGCCTACAAACACAGGCGTAAATAGTAGCTTTGCCATTGCAAGAATTCAAATTATAAATACTGAAGGGCCGAAGACTATAAAACTTTTATGGATGCAAAGTACAGAATCTGGATATGACTTTGGTCTTGTCGGGAAAATGGATGTTGCATTATCTCAAAGTACAACTGTTGATTCTGATGTGATATTAAATGCTCAAAGTCAAACAGTAACCACACCAATAGAACTATTGCTTGAAGCTCCAACGGGAATTCATTTCTACGATGTTAAATATAGAAAAGATGGTAGTGGTCATACTGGCTGGGATATGTTTGAATTTCAAATAGATGCAAGTGAGACTGTATTACCTATCTCAAGTGACAAAGTTATTGTTGAAGATAATTATGTTTTGAAATTATCAAATATTGATTACACAACTAGAAAATCAGCGAATGTTACTCATCTTGTTTATCTTGATGATGTTTTAACTTACGAAGAAAAGGAGGGTATCTAATGGCCATTAATTTAGATCTTAAACAATATATTAAAACTTATGGGCTTCATAACATAAAAGTTATAGCAACAGGTGAAGGTTTTAGAAACAGTGAACCAGTTGAAAAAGAGTATTACAATAATCCTTTTATCATTTATACAGATGAAGGTATTGTCTTAACTAACGTTCAACCAGGAGTGTCATCAATTGATTTCTATGTAGATGAGGTCTTAGAAAAGAATATAGAGCATGATGTTGAATCAACTGAAGATGTTTTAATTGATTTTTCTAATACTTCAGTAATAGAAGGTTCAATAAACCATTTTTTTATAATAACACATACAGATTATGGCGATTTCACAAGCAATAATGCCATGACGACTAGGGTATTCGGTGTTAGCGGAATGTATGATTCATCAGTAGCTTTGACCAGAACAGATGATTCGGTTGGCAAAACATATACTATTAATTCAACTACTGGACTAGTTACAAGCGACTTTGATGATGAGTTCCCTTATAACACAATAACTGAAGTCACTGTTGGAGATAGCTTGTTTATCTCAATCCCAGAAATGTGGTGGCGTATAGGAAAAGATGATGAAGACAACATTACCGATATAGCTGTTGCTAGATATAAAAAGGGTGCTGGCAATTGGTACAAATCAGATGCATTTCTTGTAGGTAAATATCTATCATATCAAGAAAATAACATGATGGTATCTAAATCAGGTAAAGCAACATCTCAAAATTACTCAGCGTTACAGTGGACAACTTATGCAAAAGCAAATGGCGAAGGATATAAACCTTATGGATATTATGAACATACCATTCTAGCTTTTCTTTGGCTTATTGAATTTGCCAATAAGAGATCAACAAACATTATCAATGGTTATTCTAGCTATAATCAAACAACTGGTGGAACAGACTCAATTGAAACTTCAACTGGGTACTTAACAGCAAATAACCGAATGAAGTATCGTGGAATTGAGGACTTTATTGGTAATGATGCAGTTTGGATGCCAGATGTAACAGGTGCTTATTATACGTCAAGGGATGTTGAAACATACAAGAATGGTGCTACTAATAAAACACAACTCTCTTATTATATGAACATTACAGCAAGTTCAAGCTGGCGAGGTATTCAAGCACTTGGTTGGGATGATAATAATCCATTTATTTGTTTGCCTTCAAAGTTAGGATCATCCTCATCAACTACATACTTTGGAACTAATATGTATGGACCTAACGGCAGTAATGAGTACTTATCAAGAAATAAGATTTATTCAGGTTATAGTTCTAATTGCAATCTACTAAGTCCAGTCTTTGACTATCAATTCTCAAACGCTTCGAGCACGACAACATCACGATTAATAAAATATGAAATTTAGGAGGATAAAATCATGATTACACAAAACACAGCAAACAGCATTTTAAATGCATTCTTTGGAAGAAGTCAGTACGCCTCATTAGCATCAACTTGCTATATCGGTTTATCTACAACAACTCCAGATGCAAGTGGAAACAACTTTACTGAACCTGCTTCAGAAACTGGATACTCAAAGGTTCTGATTGGAAACTATAACCAGTCAAATACAATGCTAATGGATGCAGCAAGCGAAGGTACTATTTCCAATTCTTCAAATATTATTTTCTTTCCAGAAGCAACTTCAACTTGGGGTACAATTACTCACTTTGGAATTTTCACTTCTAAAACAGCGACAACACCAGTTATGTGGGGAGCATTAAGTACTTCAATATCTGTACCTTCTGGATATATTCCTATCTTCAGAGCTGGTGCACTTAATGTCTCATTACAATAAGGAGGTCACTTATGCCTAAATACTTAGAACTTGAAGGTGAGATCATTATTGATCTTTCATCTATTTTAGGTCAGGTTAAAAAGCCAGAAGAACCTAAGAAGGAAGAAGAGGATAAAGAAAAAGAGGAGAAATAGCTATGGCTGAACAAATCATAACTATCGCATCTGTGATAACGGCTCTGGGAGTAATTCTCGGAGTCGTTTTAGGTGTTTACAAGTTTTATCTTAAAAACAATCAACAAGATGATGATATTAAAGTAATTAAAGAAGAACAAACAATTTTAACAAAAGGTGTACTTGCATGTCTTAAAGGATTAAAAGAACAAGGCTGTGATGGTCCTGTAATAACTGCTATTAATGACATTGAAGAACATCTAAATAAGCAAGCACATAAATAAGGAGGATTATTATGGAATACTTATCTATTATTAGCGTACCTGCAATTGTTACTGCAGTATATGCCATTATCGAAGTCATAAAGAAAGCAACAAACAATAACGAAAAGGTTAGTCATTTCTATCCTTTGATTGGACTCGTGCTGGGAGTCATTTGTGGTGTAATTTGCTATTACTTTATTCCAGATATTATTGCAGCACCAAATGTTGTTTTAGCCATTGTTCTTGGCGGTGCATCTGGTCTAGCGGCAACGGGTACTAATCAGGTTATTAAACAACTTAAAAAATAAAATAATATGACATACAGCCTATCGGAGTTTATTCTGGTAGGCTTTTTTCATTTTCTTTTGGCAAAAGCGTCTCGACTTCCCATTTGACTTATGAGGAGGCAGTTAGTATGCAAAAAGAACTAAGAAATAAAATATTTGAATTAAGAAACACTGGCATGGGATATAAGGCGATAGCAAAAGAACTATCTCTTACTCCTAGTGCGGTTAGAAGTGTATGTACAGCAAAATACAACGATCCTGATTTATATGGAACCTGCAAGAACTGTGGCATAAGAGTAAAGCAAACGCCTGGAAAAAAGAAGCGTCAGTTTTGCTCTGATAAATGCAGAATGGCATGGTGGAATTCCCATAAGGATGACGTAAAAAGAAACGCATTTTATACCTTTAAATGTCCATGTTGCAACTCTGAATTTGTAGCTTATGGAAACAGCAAAAGAATCTATTGTAGCATCTCCTGCTTTGCAAAAACCAGAACGAAAAGAGGTAATGAGCAATGAACACGAAAAATATAGAACAGTACTATTCATCGCTTGTGCACATTATCGCAATGAAGAATCAAGGAATAATAAATGATGCTGATTTCCTAAAAGCTGAGTCTGTTTTGGCAAGTAAATATTGTATCAAAAAAGATAGTCTTTATCGGGCTAATGACTTGATAAATAATCGTTTTAGAGTGATATATATACTACCAAAGAAGGAGGACCAAAATGGATCAGAAACGAATAACCAAGATAGATGCGTTACCAAAGTTGCAAAAGATAACTAGAGTAGCCGCATACGCTAGAGTTTCAACATGTAAAGATGCTATGCTTCATTCCCTAGCTGCTCAGGTTAGTTATTACAACAAGATGATATCAGAGCACGAAGGTTGGGAATTTGCTGGCGTTTATGCCGATGAAGCATTGACTGGAACAAAGGACACAAGAGAAGAGTTTCAAAG
>JAAYBG010000131.1 GCA_012718985.1 Acholeplasmataceae bacterium | reverse complement strand
GAAGAACTTATACGACTTCTCATCTAGATTATGTAGCAGATTGTTTAATTGAAGTTTATAAAAAAAGAAGTACATTAAAAGGATTAAGGTTTGTTTATGAGCCCGAAGTATTAAGACATTTTATGGCGGAACTAAAACCTATAGAATAAGCAAGGAAACTATTTTTTTAATCCTTTTTTGTCTTACTCTGAATTATTATAGGAGATGCACAAATGATAAACATTAAAGCAAGTATGATATTAGATGCAATTTGTTATCTAGAAAAAGGTATTTATTTCTCAGAAAAACAGTGGATGACAAAAGAACAAATTAACATAATTGAAGAATTAAATGAGATTAATATAGGATTAGTTCAAGAATGTTTAAGTATGTCGACAATTTCATTAATTATCAGCGCATTTTATAATAATGAAAATCTTGATAGGTATGATCTTGATGATTTATTGTATGTTTTTGAAAATATTAATGTAGTAGATAAAGTAGTCAGAAAGCGGATAACCAATGATTTCCAAAAAAGGTATGTTTATCAAGCGCTTGACTGGTTGATGCGAAAATATGCTAGGGTATATGTAAAAAACATAAACTTGTTGAAACAAAATCGTTTTGATTTGTATTGGGAAAAAGAAATCTATCCTAAGGTATTGGATAATATCGAAAAGAAGAAGTTAGCCTTACAAAAAGCAAATGTAAAATCAATTATTGATAATGTTTGTCTATTGAAAAACATCGGTGACTTGGGAGATATTAATATTTATGTATCATTTATGTCCACTCCTACAGCTTTCACATTATATAACGGATATCTTGATAATATATTAGGAACCAGATTAGATAGTATGTTGGCCCATGAATTAATGCATGGTTTTGCTTCCGCTGAATTGATTAAGCAATATCGTGAATTTATGAAATCTAACGCTTATCTTAAAGAATGCTATCGATATTTAATTGATGAACTGAAATCTGGGGATGAAGAAGAGTTGGTTATGTCAGCAGAATACTATTTACTTTATTTGAATGGTACTTTAAAATCAGACATTTATAAACATATTAAAGAAAACTATGGTTATCATTTACCTTTATCTATTGCTCTTTTTGAACTAGCAATTAATGAAAAAAATACGATTATCGATTATGATAGTTGGTTATTGAACAAGTTTTCCAAAAAAGAAATACCGGAAATTACAAAGGATTATATTATAAACTTATTAGGGTGATATAAATTAATGCTGATTTCGAACAAAGCTTTGAAATGATATCTGAAAAAAAGTGGCATATGATGCAGTTAAATAGGCATTAGTGCCTTTTTTAATTGTTTATAAAAATAAATCTGATGACTGATATTAAGTTGTTTTTCTGTCAATGTTACTGTATTTTACATAAAAAAATTATGAAAATAAGATAATTTCAGAAGTTTAGGAAGAAAAGATTTGTTTGCTTGTAGATATAATAGAGATGTTTCCTAAAAAACTTTTATTAGTTAATGTTTTTGATTATTCTAACCAAAACTCGAAAAAAATATTAAATTTGTGTTGTGAAAAAGCAGCTTATGTGATAAAATGCTATAGAAATTGAATTTTTTGCAGATTTAATAATAAGGTTCATGTTATTAATTTTATATTTTAATTTGTTTGAAATTCAATATAAATGAAAAGGACCATATTAATAGAT
>JAAYBG010000099.1 GCA_012718985.1 Acholeplasmataceae bacterium | reverse complement strand
TGTAAGCTTGAGAGGCTTATGAGTTAAACCGCTTCTCCAACAGGCCATGGTACGCCCAACAGGACTTGAACCCGTAACTTTCTGGTTCGAAGCCAGACGCTCTATCCAATTGAACTATGGGCGCATATTAAAACACAAATATATTATCATAAAAGTAGGTTTTATTCAAGTCGTTTTTCAATAAAAAAATATGTTTCTGTTTTTTTAAAACAAATAAGAATGACAAAAATGTATTGTTAATAGGAAGAAAAATTGGTATAATAAGACTAATCTTTATGTATAAAAGTGGTGATTATATGGAAAAAAAACGCAAACATGAGGAAGTCAAATTTCGTCATCGCTTCTTTCATGCATTTTCAAAAATCATATTTTGGCCTTTTGCCAAGATAGTTTATCGTTATGAGGTAAAAAGAAGTAATATTAAAAAGAAAGGTCCATTTTTAATTCTAGCAAATCACTCTATTGCTCTAGATCCGGCTTTTATCGGGCTATCTTTTAATGCTCCAGTTTATTTTGTTGCTAGTGACCAGATTTTTAACTTGGGTTTTGTTACGAAACTATTGAAATTCGTCTTTAATCCTATTTCAAAAAGAAAATCATTATCCGATGTCGGAACAATAAAAAAAATGAAAAGAATCATCGAGGAAGGCGGAAACGTTGGTATTCTTCCTGAGGGTAATCTAACCTATACGGGTAAAACTGCCCCCTTATCACCGAGTATCGCAAAACTAGTTAAGTTTCTCAATGTTCCTGTTATTTTTTATCGAACTAAAGGTTTCTACTTAAGCAATCCGCGCTGGGGTGTTACCAGAAGATATGGAAAAACAGTTGGGGGAATAAAAACAATTCTCTACCCTAAAGATTTTAATACTTGGACTAATGATGAATTATATGAGGCAATTAAAAAAGAATTTACTTATAATTGCTACGATGAACCACGAGAGTGTTATCGCGGTAAAAAGAAAGCAGAAGGATTGGAACGACTATTATTTATTTGTCCTAATTGTCATAAAGCGCTGACCTTACGTGGAGAAGGAGAGGACATCCGGTGCTTTAGCTGCGGATATCAAGCTCATTACAATGATTATGGATATTTGGAAGATGGCGAAAAAGAAATTTCATTGGTAGAAGCAGATCAAAAAAATAAAGAAAATCTGATTGCTTATTTACATAAATTTACTGGTGAAATTATTTTCAAGGATAAAGCGAGGGTTTTCATCAGTAAACAAGGTAAGAAGGAACCTCAAGGTTTGCTTGAATTCAACATTACCCCTGAAGGAATGAGTTTTGCAGGAGATAAATTAAGTTGCCATTATTCCTATCAGGAGATTACAACCATTGCTATTCAAGGTAAAAATAAACTTATTATCTACCTTTCTGATGGACAAACGTTTTTCCTAGTTTTAGATGGGCTTTCTAGTCCATATAAATATTTACTCGTTTTCCAATATTATAAATTTAAAGTAAATCATAAAGGAGAAAAAACAGAGAATACTATAGATATTCATCAGTTGGGACTTTAATAAGGCTTGATTAAAAAATAAAAAATAAACAAAATAAACTCAGTTTTTAAAACTGGGTTTTTCCTTTGTTCATTCGATATTAGTAATTGATAAAGAAATGGATTTATGATAAACTAAAAAAGGAAATGGTATAAAAGGAATATTTTATGAAGAAATTAAGAATAGAAGTTTTTTTTCTAACAGTTCTCCACATGTTGGTCGATGGGATTTGTTCAACGACAATTTATGCTAGTTTATACAAAGATAATATCATTCTTCCAACGATAGTGTTTATTGGTTATAATGTTTTAGCTTTTATGATGCAACCATTGGTAGGGTTCTTAGTAGACACCGTTAAAAAAGAAAGATTACTCGTTTTAGGTTCTTTATTTTTAGTCGTTACTGGTTCTTTGTTAGGAAGTATACCTTATTTATGTCTATTATTCTTAGGTTTAGGTAATGCTTTATTTCATGTATCTGCCGGTAAAATAACGATTACAAATAGCAATCAGAAACTAAGCTTGCTTGGAGTTTTTGTCTCTTTAGGTGTTGTGGGATTAACCTTAGGGATGCTGTATTATCAATTTTCTTCCTTGTTAGTAATTCTTATTACTTTAACTATCTTGATAGGGGGTTGCTATTATCTTATTTTTCATCAAAAAAAAGAATTTTTAGATGAAACGCAAAAAAAACAAAGTTTAAATCTATCATTAACGAATATAAAAATAGTTATGATTGTTGGCGTTATCATAATCGTCATGTTTCGGGGGATTATTGGTAAATACACTGTTTTTAATTGGGCTGACGAGGCATATCTGGTTTTACTTGTAGCAATTGCTACAGCTTTAGGGAAATTGTTAGGGGGTGTCCTCGCCGACAAAATCGGAATAACTAAGACTATCCTTATTAGCGGATTAGGTTCGTTAGGATTTTTACTATTTGCAAGAGATAGTATAATCGGTGGACTTCTAGGAATACTGTTATTTAATATGACAATGCCAATTACTCTTTATCTATTATACAAAATGATGCCAAGATATGAAGCGACTGCCTTTGGACTAGCAGCAATGGTTTTATTTCCTGGTTATGTTATTGGGATGTATTTACAAGAATATCCGACAAGGTATAATCTGATTATTCTTATTGCCTCTCTCTTAACCATCATTTTTGTTATTTTATTTTCAAAAGAGGTGAAAAAAAGTGAATTTTATTGATATTATCGCCCCAGAATTCTATGAAGAAGTTAATTTTTGGTATATTGTGATTGGCTCAGTTATTGTATTGATAACGATTGTTTGTTTTATTTTATTTATGATTAAATGGAAAAGAGGGAATAAAAAATGATTGTTGATGTAGTTCCAGGACCAATAATTATCGGTATTTTGGCGATTATTCTTTTTTTGCTGATCGGGGCAATAGCTTCTATTTTATTGGTTATTAAACTGATTACTAGAAAAGCAAAAAAAACCAAAGTCAATGGCGAAGAAACTCAAAAAGATAATTCTCATTTGGAAGAGTAATGGATTGGATTTATTTATTCTTAGCTTTATTCCTTACTTTAGGATTAGAAGGCATTATCTTTTTCTTGTTTCAATATCGCGAACGATTATTTTGGGAAATATTTCTTTATACTAATATTGCCAGCAATATTTTACTAAATCTAATAGTCTATTTACTGCGAGTAACATTGACAAAGGTTCCTGATTATTGTTATATTTTTCCCTTAGAGATTGCAGTAATTTTTGGAGAATGGAAAATATATCATTTATTTTTTCCAAACAAAAAAAGATTGTTTTTGCTTACAGCACTAGCAAATGTTTTTTCATTTGCGATAGGATTATTAATATTCGGCTTATAGGGGAAAGAGAGAATATCTTTCCTTCTTTCATAGCCAAATAAAGAAGAAAGTGATATAATATTTCGTGGGAATCATCAATTATGGAGGATAAAATGAATAGAAAATTTCTATATGATCTTTTAGAAACACATTCAATATCGGGATATGAATATCCCTTACAAAAACTAGTAATTAAACAGATGGAGAAGATTGCCGATCGAGTAATTACTGACCATGTTGGGAATGTGATTGGTATTTGTAATCCTGAAGCTCCTTTTAGGATTATGTTAGCGGCTCATGCTGATGAAATCGGGTTAACTATTTCGCAAATTTTAAGCGATGGGCGTTGCTTATTAGAAGAAGTAGGTTCGATTACGCCGGGTGTATATGTAGGGCAACGAGTTCAAATCATAACAAAAAAACAAATAATTTATGGTGCAATTGCAAAGAATCGTCAAAGTTTTGATAGGAAGGTTGAAGTAAAAGATTTAGTTCTCGATTTAGGGGTTAGCACCCAAGAAGAAGCAGAAAAACTAGTAAAGATTGGTGATTTGGTTTTACATGATGCTACTTACCGAGTAATCAATGAAAATATTCTATGCGCTCGAGCTCTCGATGACAAAATAGGTGTCTATGCTATAACGGAAGCAATGCGTCGTGCCAAAGAAAAAAAGGCGAAGAATGGTGTTTATTGCGCAAGCACCGTAGGAGAAGAAACTACTAAAAACGGGGCTTTGGTGGCTGCTCGAACGATCAATCCCCATATGGCTATTGTAGTTGATGTGGGTAGTGATACTTCAGTTTCACCTAATTTGGAAAATGGTAATTTGAACCGCTTAAACGGAGGACCTATCCTTGCTACGGGAACGACAATGAATAAAAAATTGGAAGCGTTTATTCGTGAGCGAGCATGTAAACTGGGAATTGCTCTTCAAAATGAAACTGTTGTTTATCGTTCTTATACGGATGCTGATGCCATTCATACGATTAATTTAGGAGTACCGACTACTTTAATCAGCATTCCCTTAAGGAATATGCATTCTTCTGCGGAACTGGTGGATATGCGTGATGTTGAAAAGGTCATTCGTTTAATTGAAGATATAATATTAGAAATCGATGAGAACTTTAATTTTAACCCATATGAAGGATGAGAGGAAAAATGAAATTTAAAAAGAAATTATGTTTATTTTTGCTGGTTTTATTTGTTGGCTTTTGGTTAGTTGGTTGTAAAAAAACGGTATTGAATATTTATAACAAGGCTGGGGAAATGATTACTATTCTCGATTTGGAAGTCGGGGAAGAGAGCACTTTAGAAGCGATGTTAATACCGAAAGAAGAGAGTGTAACTGTTACATGGGATAGCGAGCACCCTGTTATTGCCAGTATTGATCAAAATGGTTCAGTCATTGCTCTATCTCAAGGGCAAACTACGATAACGGCTACTTATACCGTTCCCGATAAAGAGCCAATTAGTGCTGAAGTAATTGTTACTGTAACGGGTGAATTAGCGATTACCATCCAGAATGAAGCTCTTGAAGCGGTGGAAGAGTTGGAATTAGTGATAGGAGAAACGATTAGTTTATCGACACAAATAACTCCGAGTGAAGAAATTGTGTTGTCTTCATGGACAAGTAGTGATCTGTCGACGATTTATGTTGATTCTGGGGGAAATGTAACAGCATTGTCTGTTGGTTCAGCTACCATAACTGCAACTTATTCTTACCATGAATACCTTGAATTAAGCGATGAAATTGTTGTTACAGCAAAGAACCTGAGTTATCAAACAGAAAAAATAAGTATAACGGGTCGCAATGTTGTTATGATTGGTAAGACAATCGATTTGAAGGGGGAAATATATCCCAATCACGTTTTTGATGAAGTTATATGGACAACAAACAATGAGGATATTGCCTCTATTACACCAGAAGGAATCTTGCTTGGTAAAAGCATTGGAACTGTACTAATAACAGCAACGGCAAAAAGCAATTCAAATATTCAATATGCCAAGGAAATCATCGTTGTAGAGGCAGTAAATGCAAGTAACATCTTGGGAGCGAACTATATCGTTGATGAAATTACTGCTTATCATGAGTTACCTTATGGTGTGATTCACTCCACAAACAGAGCCTTTACATCTACTCCATTATCAGGGGTTGATGCAGATGGTTATAGTGGAATTACTGAAGAAATTGTTCCCGATAAACTCTACCCTCAACAAGTCAATGTTTTAGAAGTTCCTTCTTCAACAGATATTAGAATAACTACTTGGGCAAATCTCGATGGGCATAAATGGGCACTGGCAACAGTGAGAGCTTTGATTAATAAATATGAGGAAGCCAATCCTGGTTGGAAAGTAATTGCTGCGATTAATGGTGATTTCTTTGATATTGGAGCTAAAGGGAATCTTCCTTATCAAACTAGCGGAGCAATGGTTTCTAATGGGGAGTTTTATAAAACTTCTACGGGGCGAACAGTTGGATTTACCAATGATGGTTCTACCAACACGCTAATCGGTAATGAGGTAGTCAAACGTACTGAGAAGATGATCCTAGCTATTTATGATGAGAATAACAGGATTGTTGAAGAGTTTGATATTGATAAATTAAATCAAGCCCCAGGTAGTAATGAAACGAGTATTTACTTTGCTACTTATAATAGCGATAAAGAGATTGTTAGTTTTGAGTTAGATTTAACGGGGAAAAATGGTTATGTTGTTGGGGAAGCAATCAAAGCATTGCCAAATAATGCCACTGATTTCTATGGCTTAGGTGTTATTTCATCAACAAAATCAACTACAATTACAAAGGGTAATTTTGCGATTGTTACAAATAATGAAACGGTAAACAATGCTCTTGCAGTTGGTAAAAAAATTCGTTGCCAATTTGAATATATAGGTGCTTATGCAGCTGCTACGGATATTACTGGTGGAGGAGTTACCTTATTACCAGCAACGACATCGGCAATTAATGATCGTGCTCCACGAACCGTAATCGGTCAAAAGGAAGATGGAACGATTGTGATGATGGTAATTGACGGCCGACAAGGCAATAAAGCGATGTATGGAGCCGATGCTCGTGAATTAGCAGCTATTATGTCTGCCTATGGATGTGTAGAAGCATATAATCTTGATGGTGGTGGCTCCTCAACAATGGTAATTCGCAGTGGGGATAAGTTTATCACTACTAATTCTCCTTCTGATGGAAAAGAGCGAAGCGATGCCAATTGTGTTTTAATCGTCGTTCGCGATCCAATTATTACCTATGAAGTTAAGGAAACAACGCAAACGTCAGCGACACTGACTATTGATGTGGTTGACACCATGGGTAAAGATGTGAATAAAGTATTTATCAAATTCAATCAACAATTTTATGAAGTAGTTGACAATCAAGTGGTGTTAGAACAACTAGTACATAATACTCAATATACTTTCGATATCTATTTTGAAACGAGTAAACAAGAAATGCGACGTTCTCTTTCTTCTGGCTCATTTAAAACATTGAAGAATATGCCAGAGTACTATACCTTTGTTGTTGAAGAAACCGATGAAGCTTATGAATTTTATATTTACTATCGAGATGATGATGGTGCAAGCACATTGCCAACAGCCACACTTCGTTGTAATGGATTCACTTTGTTCATGCGCGATGGTCGATATACCTTTAAAAAGAGCTATATCAAAGATGGCAGTCCTTTAAGCGATATATCTTTATCTTATTCCTATGCTTTAGGTATGGAAAGACGTATTGTTGTGGAGATAGAAAAGGTCGATTATCTATATATTGATCATAGAACAAAATAACAAAGGAAAAAAAGCGATACTCTTTTAAATATCGCTTTTTTGTATGGTATTTATCCATCGATAATTAAAAAAAATAATGATTTTCAGAGCTCAATATGCTATAATATAAATAATTAAAACAGGTAAAAAGAGATATGGAACTAGAAAAATTATCGTTAAAAAATATTAATTTATACCAAGTTGTGATAACAAATATTCCCGAGAAAATCGTTGCTGGAGATCAATTTAAAGCGACGATTCATGTGCGAAATGACTCGCAAGTTATTTTTCGGCGTGTGAAAATTACCATTGATTGTCCTTATATGTTAGGAGTTTCCGCTGAAAACCTAGAAATTAAAAGAATTGAGCCAACAGAACAGCAAAGCGTTGATGTTGACTTTATTGCTGTTCATGGAGGGCGCGACTTTTTAAAAGTACAAATTGTTATCACAGAATTGTTTGATACTAGACCACAAATCTTAACATCCATTATCAGCGTTAGTGGTAAGGGCTTATATCGTGGTGATAATCATATTCATTCGACTCGTTCTGATGGACAAAATAATAATACCGTATTTGATAATGCAAAGCGAGCAAGGGCAGACCGGGCCTTATCTTGGATTACGCCTACTGACCACTGTTACCTAAATACCCTAGATTGTGATGAAATTAATCATAGTTTCTCTGATTTTCTTGCTTTTCCAAATTCGGGAGAGTATGGTCAAATTGGAAAAACCTTAATAAAAGGTCACTATCCAGAAGGGAAAATAGGAGAACATGCGTTACAATATCGTGTTGATTATGTGAATAATCGTTTGACAGAAGGACGATGTTGGCAAGATATTGTCGATGAAACGATTGCTCAAGGAGGATTGTTTTATTTAGCGCATCCATTTAACCCTTCTATTTGGTGGGATTATGATGAAGCATTTGGATTGAAAAATGTAACAGGAATTGAAGTATGGCAAGGAGATTACCACGCTCTTGATGAACCAAATCGATTAGCTTTTGATTTATGGGATAAAATGAATTCTGTTGGTAAGAAAATAGTGGGAATTGCTAATTCAGATGGGCACTTTTTACACCGAATAGGGCATCCTTTCATTATGGGGAATATGGACGAATTGTCACTTAACAATATCTATAAAGTATTGCAAACAGGTTGTTGCTATGGTTCAAATGGTGTTCATATCCGTTTTATGATTGATGGTAAAGAAAACAACCAAACTGTTTTTGTTTCAAATAAGAAGGTAGTAAAATTTAGAATTCATATTTTTGATTCTTCTCCGATTTTAAATATAAAGATCTTACAAAACAAAATAACAAAGAAGCCTCAAAAATCAGTCGTTTTCAGAGAATATCATTTTGATGAAACCATCAATCACTTTCTTGAAGAATTTGATGTGGAAGTAAAATACAATGAATTTTATCGTTTAGAAGTGATTACTAAAGAAGGAACGATTGGTCCTGGAGCTTTCTTAGGCGATTATTACGGCTTAGGATTTGGTTTTACGAATCCGATATATATAGCAAAAGGAAATCAAGAACCTCTTGAGGAAGTAAGTTGTGATATACTTGAAGAAGAGAATCTGGAATATACAAAAAGTGGATACCCTTATTATCGTAAAAAAGAAGGATTATCGTTGGTAAAATTATGAAAAAAACTCTCTATTTCAATGGAAAAATTTATTCAAATAACGAATTTTGCCAAGCAATGATTGTTGAAGGAGAAGAGATTATCGCTATTGGTGAAGAATCCCTAATCAAAGAGAAACATAGCTATGACGCAGAGATTGATCTTGAACAGAGATTAGTTTTACCAGGTTTTAATGATTCCCATCTTCATTTGTTTCATCATGCCAAAAAGGCAAAAACTATAATTTTAAATGATGCGCAAAGTTTGGAAGAAATCATTATTATAGGAAAAAAATATTTGGCTGATCATCCGCATTCATCGGTGTTAATCGGCGAAGGATTTAACCAAGATAAATTCATAAAACCAATAATCCCTACAAAAGAAGAACTCGATTTGATAAGTAAAGAAATTCCAATTATATTTTCTCGTATTTGTGGGCATATTGTATGTGTGAATTCAAAAGCATTGGAGCTATGTGGTATTAATCATGAAACAAAGATTCTTGGAGGACAAGTACTACTCAACGAACAAAACGAACCCAATGGAATTTTAACGGAAAATGCCTGTAGTTTAGTTGATAGATTTTATGAAAAATTAGATGTTACGAAAGCTAGAGAACTTCTAGAAGATGCTGTTAATTATGCTTTAAGTTATGGTGTAACTTCAATTCAAACTAACGACTGCACCCTGGAAAACTATAACTATTTATTAAAGGCTTATCAGCAGATTGCTGATACTAAAAAAATAAGAATTACTCATCAGGTTACAACGAGTACTATTGACCAATATCTTGAAATAAAAAGGGGATTTTTCAATAATCCCTATCACAATATCGGTCCTTTGAAAATGTTTCTTGATGGCTCTTTAGGAGCACGAACTGCAGCATTAACAATTCCTTATCAGGATGATCCAATGACTACAGGTGTTTTGTGTCTTCCATATGATTGTTTAGAAAAACTTGTTTCAGAAGCAAATCAAAAACAAGTCCAGTTAATTTTTCATGCAATTGGTAATAAAGCAATTCATGAAGCCCTTGATGCTTTGATGAAAAGTAATGATAAAACGAATCCTTTACGCCATGGTATTGTTCATCTGCAAATCACCGATGAAAAATGCCTTGATTTTCTTGCGAAATATAATATTTGTGCTTTAGTACAACCGGCTTTTCTTGATTATGACATGGGAATTGTTGAAGAAAGGGTAGGTAAAGAACTCGCTCAAACTAGTTATGCATTTAAAACGATGATAGAAGCGATTCCAACTAGCTTTGGAACTGATTTACCAGTCGAAGAAATCAATCCTTTTTTGGGGATTTATCTAGCAGTTACGCGGAGAAATTTCAAAAAAACAAAAATATATAATAATCATCAGTTTATCAGATTAGAGCAAGCAATTGATGCCTATACTATTGGTAGCAGTTATCAGGAATTTATGGAAAATAAAAAAGGACGCTTGGAAAAGGGATATTTTGCTGATTTTATTATTGTCGATCGCAATATTTTTGAAATCCCCCTAGAAGAAATTACTAAGACGAAGGTATTGGCAACTTATGTTGGGGGTAAAAAAGTATATAATGCAAATTTTTATTGATAAGGAACAACTATAGAAAAAATAATTGATGTATGATAGAATAGGAACAATGAGGTGGATTATGACCGAACAAAGAAAAAAATATTATGATTTATTAAAATTAATAGATTACGATATTGATGATGATATTGATAAAGGAATATTGGAGAAAGTTGTAGTCGATACCAAAGAAATGGCTACGATATTAATCATAGCATTTGAAAAACCGTTTTCTATCAAAAAACTAGCGAAACTAGCGACAGATATTTCTGATTATATGAATAAAAATATCAGCCTTAATTCAAAAACAAAAGTTGAATTTGTATTTGAAAAGAAATTTATTGATGAAACTCTTTTAAAAGAGTATTATGAATATTTTGTTGATAGTGCATGTAATAATCGGGCTCGCTGCAATGCGTTAAAGAAATTTATCACTATTTTCAGCGATAATAAAATTACTTTTTCTGTTGCATCTGATGTAGAGAAAAGGATTGTTGAGGAATTATTGCCTAGTATTGAACTTCAAATGAAGACATATGGAGTCGATTTTGTATCTTTTGTTATCGAAATAAATACTCTGGTATCTCCCATCGAAGAGGAAATAAAGATTAGTGTAGATACTTCAATTAATCAGGCAAGACGAGATATTCAAATTCAAGAAATGGCTGAAAAAAACAATAAGACTGAAGGCAAGAAAACAAAAACACTAACTCGTCGTAGCAAGACAAAATTGTCAGAAGACCCCACTCCTTTAAAAGATTTGCCAACAACGGAATTTGAGTTGACGGAATACGTGAACAAGAACTTCAATGATATATTTGTTGTTGAGGGAGATGTTTTAGAAGCAGAAATCAAGACTTTAAAAGGTGGGTATAAAATATACGAAGCCACTATTGGCGATGGGACGAGTTCAATTTTACTAAAAACATTCATTAATCTAACCGATCCATACTATGAAAAATTCTATCGAGAAAATTGTATGGTAGGATTTACGGTAAAAGTTGTCGGCAGAATGGCTTATGATAAGTATTCTCGTGATTTGGTCATCAATATTAACGAAATCAACAGCCATCCAGTAGAGAAAAAAGAATTTAAAGTAGATGAATTGAGCGAACCTCGGGTAGAATTGCACGCTCATACAAAGATGTCTGCACAAGATGCGGTTTTAGACATTGAAGCCTATGTTTCAAGAGCTATTCAATATGGTTATAAATCATTAGCAGTTACTGATCACTATAATGTGCAAGCATTCCCGGATTTTTATAAATATGCCAAGGAAAATAAAATAAAACCTATTTTTGGTTTAGAGGGTAGACTTGTTGATGAAGCAAAGTTTAAGATTGCTCTAACAAATGCAGATATTGATCTTCGTGATGCAACCTATGTTGTTTACGATTTAGAAACGACAGGTTTTTCGGTAGTTTATAATGAAATAATTGAAATAGCTGCTTGTAAAGTAAAAAACGGAATGATTATTGAAGAATTCTCGGAATATGTAAAGCCTAAAAATCATATCACTTCCGCAATTACAAGATTGACTAGTATTACCGAAGATGATGTCAGAAATGCAGGCACTATTGAAGAAGTACTACCGAGATTTTGGAAATTTATTGATGGGGCCATTCTTGTTGCTCATAATGCAAGCTTTGATAATTCTCACTTGTATGAGAATTTAAAGCGACTAGGAATGGTGTATTCTATTTTGCCAACAATAGATACGTTACAATTTGCTCGTATTTATTATGGGGATAAGTTAAAAAAATTCTCATTGAACTATGTTGCGAAATTATTTGGAGTTGATTTAGAACAACATCATCGCGCTATTTATGATGCGAAAGCAACTACTGAAATATTTTTGAAGATGTTGAAGGGATTATTGGATAAAAAAATTTATAATTATAACCAAATTAATGGAATGATTAATCCCGAAGAAGCTTTTAAACATGCTATTCCCACTCATATCGTTCTTCTAGCAAAGAATCGTCAAGGTTTGGTGAATTTAAATAAAATCGTGTCAGAATCGCATACAAAAACATTTCACAAAGAGCCAAGAATTTTAAAGCAATTTTTAGAAACTCATCGCGAAGGATTATTGGTCGGTAGTGCGTGCTATCGCGGTGAAGTGTTTGACACTGCACTAAATAAAAGTTATCAGGAATTATTAGAAGTTGTCAGTTTTTATGATTATCTGGAAGTTCAGTCGGTAGAATGTTATTGCCATTTGATTGAAAGTTCAGAAGGAATCATTACTGCCGATATCATTAGAGAGGTAATTAAGAAAATAATAAAAGCGGGAGAAGAAAAAGGAATTCTTGTAGTCGCTACAGGGGATGTCCATTTCTTAGATCCAAATGATGATATTTTACGAAAAATGTTGGTTGAGGTACCTCTAGTTGGTGGCGGGCTACACGATTTAAAAGACATCAATAAGATGCCAGAACAATATTTTAAAGATACCCATACCATGTTGCAGGAATTTTCTTTTCTCGATGAAGGATTAGCTCATCAAATTGTTGTGAAAAACACCAATTTAATTGGTGATATGATTGAGGAATTTGACCTTTTCCCTAGTGAATTGTTTGCTCCTGCTGATGATTTCTTAATAGAACGAGGTGTTCCATCGGCAAAACAAGGAGTAATTGAACTAACTTATCGGAACGCCTTTAAGAAGTATGGAAATCCTTTACCAAAATATATTCAAGATCGTTTGGATAAAGAATTAAGGAGTATCATCGATAATAACTATGCTACGATTTACTATATTTCTTATTTGCTAGTGAAGCATTCTAAAGATGCTGGATATATTGTTGGTAGCCGTGGTTCGGTCGGTTCAAGTTTGGTTGCTACCTTTATGGAAATCACTGAAGTAAATCCTTTACCACCACATTATATTTGTCCTAAATGCCATTTTAGTGCCTTTAAATTGAATGTGGAAGAAAAGAAGAACTATGAACAACACCCAGAAGCTGCTAAATTTATGGAAATACTTCATAATAGCGGTACAGGCTATGACCTTCCAGAAAACATCTGCCCTATTTGTGGTGCAAAACTAGAAGGAAATGGTTGTGATATACCATTTGAAACATTCTTAGGATTTGAAGGAGATAAGGTTCCTGATATAGATTTAAACTTCTCTGGGGATTATCAAGCAAAAGCTCATGATTTTTGTCGTGAAGTATTTGGTGAGGAATATACTTTTAGAGCAGGAACGATATCGGCTATTCAAGATAACATCGCCTATGGCTATGTAAAAGGTCATAATGAACGAGAAGGCAAACCAATGCGTCAAAGCGATATTAAACGTTTGGCTGCCGGATTATGTGGCGTAAAGCGTTCGACTGGACAACATCCCGGCGGAATTGTTGTAGTTCCAAAAGGAATGGATATTAATGAGATAACACCAGTCCAGTTTCCTGCTGATGATACTTCAAAGAATTGGTATACCACTCATCACGGTTATCATGATTTCGAACATAATCTATTGAAACTCGATATTTTAGGTCACGATGATCCTACCATGATTCGTCATTTGATGAATTTTGTTCATCAGGAACCGGAAAAGTTTCCTTTTACGACAGTTGAAGAAATTCCCCTATTTGATCAAGGAGTTTTGAGTTTGTTTTCTGGTGTTGAAGTGTTAAATGTAACACCTGCACAAGTAAAGATGGAGATTGGTACAACAGGTTTACCAGAATTTGGTACTCAATTAGCTAAAACGATGTTGAAGGATATCCGCCCTAAAACAGTGAGTGATTTAATTAAGATTTCCGGATTAAGTCATGGTCGTGATGTTTGGAATGGAAATGCAAAAGATTATTTCTTTGGAATAAAAGAAGGAGTTTCTGCGATACCATTCAATGATTTAATCGGATGTCGAGATGATATTATGATTTATTTACTTGAAAAAGGCTTACCAGCCCTTTCTGCTTTTACTATTATGGAACAAGTAAGGAAAGGAAATGGAGTTTTGCCAGAACAAGAAAAAGAAATGTTACGTTATGATGTTCCTAAATGGTATATTGACTCGTGTAAAGCGATTAAATATATGTTCCCGAAAGCTCATGCTACTGCTTATGTAATCATGGCTTTAAGAATAGGCTGGTTTAAATTATATCGACCGATTCATTATTACGCTGGGTATTTTTCTCGTCGAGCAAGCGCTTTTGACGTTGAGACAATGGTAGCTGGTTATGATGCTATTTTCCAAAAAGTGAAGGATATTGAAGAACGCATAAACAACAAACAAGATGTTAGTCGTAAAGAGATTGATATTTACGATACCTTATTATTAGCACTAGAAATGACAGCAAGAGGATATCGCTTCAAACAAATCGATTTGGAAAAATCAAATTGGCGTGATTTCTTGATTGAGGATAATAGTTTGATTATCCCATTCATTGCTGTTGATTCTTTAGGAGAAAGCACAGCGAAATCAATTGTTGAGGCAAGAGAAGAGTCATCTTTTACTTCGATAAAAGACTTATCAAGAAGAACGAGGTTATCGAATACCTTAATAGAGCGATTTAATCGTTTAGGAATATTAAAGAATCTTCCTGAAGATGATCAACTGGAGATTTTTAATAATTAATTGGATTAATTTTTGTCATATAATTTATGCGCAAAACTTGAAAATTATTGTAATCAAGTGTATAATATATAACATAGCATAAAGAAGAGGTGATTCATTTGCGTTTTAGAAATTCAAATATCGTATTCAAAAAGATTCTTAATGGCGAAGTAGCAGGCGTTGATTATGAGGTCGCTACTTATGGTGGAATAGCTAGAAAATCAATATTCTATTTATTGTTGGTTCTAGCAGGAGCATTTGGTGGTTTGTTATTGGCTAGAGTCAATCCAGATATGTATGCGATCCTACTTTCGGTATCCATTTTCTCTACATTTATCTTTGCATTGATTTCGTTTTTGTCACCAAGTGCAGTAAAAGTAACGGGCTCAATCTATTGTTTATTGGAAGGTCTATTTGTTGGCTTTCTTTCAGCAGTCTACGGTGCTGTTGCTGATGGAGCAGTTGTTACCGCCCTTCTTTCAACAATCATGGTATTTATGGTTGTAACAACTTTATTTCTAACTAATATCGTCAGAGTGAAATCAGGGTTTATCAAGTTCCTAGTTATTTTTGCCATTGGTCTATTTTTAACTCAAATCATATTGTATTTAATCATGACCTTTACAGGGCAAGCTTACAATTTCGGTTTATGTTTGGGAATTTCAGTATTAACAGTATTTCTTGCAACACTATATTTATTCTTTGATTTAGAACATATTCGCCAAGTTGTTGAGGGTGGCTATCCAAAAGATTTAGAGTGGTATGCTTCTTTCGGTTTAGTATTTACCTTGGTTTGGTTGTATATCGAAATCTTAAGAATTGTAACGATATTATTTGCTAACCGAGATTAGAAAGGTAGATGCAATTTGCATCTACCTATTTTTAAAAAAAGAGGGAAAATATGAAAATACTTATTATTAATGGTCCAAATTTAAATATGTTAGGAATTAGGGAATCTCATCTCTATGGTACTAAAACCTATCAGGACTTGATTGAATATCTAACAAATTATGCAAAAAAATATCAGGATGAGCTAGAAATTTTCCAAAGCAATGGGGAAAAAGAAATCATCGAAAAGATTCAACAAGCTTATTTTGATCGAGTAAAAGCGCTGATTATCAATCCTGGAGCCTTTGGTCATTACTCGTATGCCATTCGCGATGCCATCACTAGTGTCGGCATTCGTTGCATTGAGGTTCATCTGACTGATATTGATCATCGAGAACCATTCCGTAAAACTTCGGTAATTAGGGATATTTGTGAACAAAGCTTTTATGGAAAAGGATTTATTAGTTATCAAGAAGCATTGGATTATTTACATAAAAACAAATAAAATAATAAGCAATTCATTGATAACGTTTTATGCAGTAAATTTCTTGAAAAAACCCTTGAATTGTGTTAAAATAAGCATGTAAAAAAATATAAACCATAAGGAGGAATTTAATATGGCTGTAAAAGTAGCTATAAATGGTTTTGGACGTATTGGACGTCTAGCATTCAGACAAATGTTTGGTGAAAAAGGTTTTGAAATAGTAGCAATTAATGACTTGACAGATGCAAAGATGTTAGCTCATTTATTAAAGTACGATTCATCACAAGGCAGATATGCAAAAGCTGATACTGTTTTTGTGAAAGAAGGTGCTATTGAAGTTGATGGAAAAACAATTCCTATCTATGCAAAACCAAATCCAGAAGAATTACCATGGGGTGAATTAGGTGTAGATGTAGTTCTTGAGTGTACAGGATTCTTTGCTTCTAAAGCAAAATCAGAAGCTCATTTAAGAGCAGGAGCAAAAAAAGTTATCATTTCAGCACCAGCTGGCAATGATTTACCAACGATTGTATTCGGTGTTAATGAAAAGATATTAAAAGCAAGTGATACAATTATTTCTGCTGCTTCATGTACAACAAATTGTTTGGCACCAATGGCTGATGTTTTAAATAAGTTTGCAAGTATTGATAAAGGATTTATGACAACTATTCACGCTTATACAGGCGATCAAATGGTATTAGATGGACCACATAGAAAAGGAGATTTACGTCGAGCTAGAGCTGCTGCTATTAATATCGTTCCTAATTCTACTGGCGCTGCTAAAGCAATTGGCCTTGTTATTCCTGAATTAGACGGAAAATTAGATGGTTCAGCACAACGTGTTCCTGTATGTACAGGTTCAGTTACTGAATTAGTTGCAATTGTTAATAAGCAAGTTACCGCTGCTGAAGTTAATGCTGCTATGAAAGCTGCTGCATCTGATTCTTATGCCTATAATGAAGATGAAATTGTTTCATCTGATGTGATTGGTTCAACCTATGGCTCAATCTTTGATGCAACACAAACAAAAGTAAAAGGTCTAGATGGTGGAAAAACTTTGGTAAAAGTTGTTGCTTGGTATGACAATGAAAATTCATACACGTCGCAAATGGTTCGTACTATTAAGTACCTTGCATCATTAAAATAAACAAAAATAAGGGGGAGCACAAAGTGCTATTAGCAATTTGTGCTCCTTTTAATTTGCCTACATTTGATGATGAGTGGATGGTATCCTAAAATAGGATAAGATTTTTTTTGTTGTGTCTTTACCAAAATATAGAAAAATGATATAATTGCTCAATAGGTGATATTTGTGAAAAATATGAAGATGAAGGAAAAAATCCAAGGAACTTGTGTTGATTTAAATCATCAAGGAATGGGGGTTGTTAAGGTTGACGGCTTTCCCATTTTTGTTGATGACATGCTAATCGGTGAAGTTGCTGAAATTAAAATAGAAAAAGTAGGAAAAAGTTATGCTCAAGGAACTGTTCTAAAACATTTAAACTATTCTACCTGGCGGGTAAGGCCAATATGTCCTGTTTATGAAGAATGTGGTGGCTGCAATTTAATGCATTTGAAATATGAAAAACAGCTGGAATTTAAAAAGAAGATGGCCATGGAAACATTAAAAAGAATTGGTCATTTAGAAAATATACCGATCAGAGAAATTATCGGAATGGAAGAGCCCTATTATTATCGTAACAAAGTGCAAATCCCCTTTAGTATGGATACTAACCAAACAATTTGTGGTTTTTATAAAAAGAAAAGCCATCAGATTATCAGGTTAGAAAAATGTTTTATTCAATCACGACTTGCTACTGAGATTGCTAAGTATATTTGTCAACTTGCCAATGAATTGATCATTCCTGGATATAATGAAAAAGATGGTAGGGGAATATTGCGCCATGTTTTGATAAGAAATAATGTTAATTATCAATATATGGTGGTTCTTGTTACCCGTGAGAAGAACTTTGCTGGCAAAAGAGAACTCGTTGATAAGCTAGTGGCGAAATTTCCTGCCATTAAAAGTGTGATTCAAAATATAAATAAAGAATCGACTAATGTCATTTTAGGCAAGAAGAGCTTGGTGTTAAATGGAATTGATCAATTGACAGACACTCTTTGTGAGACGAAGTTTCAGTTCTCGTATAATTCCTTTTTTCAGACAAATCATCTCCAGACAGAAAAACTTTATAATCGAGTATTGGAATATGCAGCATTGTCAGGAACTGAAGTCGTGATAGATGCCTACTGTGGAGTGGGAACGATTGGGATTTTACTAGCAAAAAAAGCGAAAAAAGTTTATGGGATTGAAATTGTTGCAGAAGCGGTTACCAAAGCTATTGACAATGCAAAACTAAATAAAATGAATAATATCGAATTTATTTGCGGGAAGGCGGAAATCGAAATTGAAAAATTTACGAATACTGCAATTGATGTTATTGTTCTTGATCCGCCTCGAAAAGGCTGTGAAACTTCATTAATAGAAGTAATTAAAGCTAAGAAAATAAGACGAGTAGTTTATGTTTCTTGTAACGTAGCGACTTTAGCTCGTGATTTGGAAATTTTCTCTTGCGACTATTTAGTTAGAGAAGTAACCTTAATTGATATGTTCCCTCACACAAGTGAAGTGGAATGCGTCTGTAAACTTACGAACCGGGCTGGGAACTAATAGTATATTTAATAAAACGTAACATCAAAAAGATTTTGGGGCATTTGAGTCAAGGTCTTTTTTATTAGAATTAATACAAAAATATTACAGAAAAAACTAAATCAAATTGACATAATGATAGAATAAATGATATAATAATGATAGAATAAATGATATAATAAAGGAAGGATAAATGCAACATGAATCTTGGTAAAGAAGGCGAAAAATTAGAGTTTAAAAAAACGATTAGTGAATTAAAAGAAGGGGTTATTTCTCTTGCGTCTATGCTGAATAAAAGCGGAGAAGGAACTTTGTTATTTGGTGTTAAGAATAATGGAGATGTTGTTGGACAGCAAACAGGTGAACATACAACTACAAATATTGTTAATGAGATAAAAAATCATTTAAAACCTTTTATTAATCCTAAAGTAACTATAGAAAAATATGATGATTTATCTTTGATTAAAGTGGAAGCAATTGGTATGGATAGCCCGTATTCTGCTTATGGAAGATATTATAAGAGATGCGATGACCAGGATCTAGAAATGACACAAAATGAGTTAGAATATTTTTTCAACAACAAAAATATTTCCTATACGAAGTGGGAAAAGACAATTACTCAATTTGGAGCAGATGATGTTGATGAAGATTTACTAATAAAATATATTGATAAAGCTAACGAATTTAATAGATTGAATTATAGATATAAATCTGTAGAAGATGCTATGACTCGCCTTGGGCTTATGGAAAATGGGAAGCTAAATAATGCTGGGTATTATTTGTTTTCAAAATCGAAGCCCTTACTTGTTAAATTTGCAAGATATGCAACAGATGAAAGAATTACATTTATTGATAATCGCCACTATCAAGGTAATATTTTTGAATGTATAGAAGAAGCCTATAATTACATTTTGGCTTCAATAAATTTTAATGCAATAATTGTGGGAATAGAGCGTGTTGAAAAACCTGAAATTCCTCTTGAAGCCATTAGAGAGATTGTTGTTAATAGTTTTGCCCATATGAGAGTAAATGATGGCGATTATAATGAGATAACAATAAGTCCTCATTATTTAAGAATATATAATCCTGGTACAATTGCTCTAAATAAAGATCCAAAAGAATTTGCTAAGGGTATAATTGGTTCAAAACTTCGTAATCCTCTAATTGCGCTAACTTTATATAAGAATAAAACTATTGAAGCATTTGGTACTGGATTTAAAAGGGTGTTTGATTTATGCAATTTAAATGATGTTAAGTACTCATATACAAATGAGGGATTGGGGTTTGCTTTCACTTTTGAAAGAAATATTACATCATTATTACATCAAAATGATAGAACAAATGATAGAATAAAAGAAAAGTTAACGGGATCTGAACTTCAAATATATGAACATATATTAGAAAAAAAGATAATTAATAATGCAAAAGATACCGCAAAAGAATTAAATAAATCAATAATTACAATACAACGTGGCATTAAAAAGCTTGTTGAATTAGGATTGATTGAAAGAATAGGCTCAAATAAGACAGGGTATTGGAAAATAAAATGAGAAAATTATTATTTATCTTATCATTAATAATTGTTATTTTCCTGACTTCATGTTCTAGTACAAAGACATATTCTCTTAAAGAAGCAAGTGGTTTTGAAGTATCAAGTCTTAACTCTATTATGGCTTCTGAAAGTGTTTATCAGAGTCATGCTTGACCTATATCAGATGAAGTTTATGAATATTTAGATTGTAAATATGTGAAAGTTGATTTTGATATTAACGCTGAATTCTTATCAGCATGGCCACCATCAGAACTAAAAGATGATGCTTATGTATTGCACAGTGATATAGATGGACTAGAAGCAGGTATAAATTTTTATATTAGTTATAACACTAGATATCTGTGCTTTAATGGTCTTGATGGAACATATAGATCTGAAAACAAAATGCCAAAAGAATTCATAGATATTATTGAGCAAAAATAAGTGAAACTATCGTAATATTATTTTAGAATTTGTCGGAATAAGATTAATAAAAACTTATAGAGTAGTATGATAAAATATGAGTTAAACGATGCTACTGTACTCATTGAAAAGTAGATATGTTCCCAGTAGGGTTCGTTTCTCGGCGGTCCGTCGAATGCGTAGCTTATCTTACATTAAAATAATCAGTTTTCATTGATAAGTGATAAAAAGGATTGAAATAATTGAAAAAAATGTGTATAATAGATAAAGTGAATTCAGGAGGAATAAGATGAAAAATTTAAGAGGTGCTTGTTTATTCGGTCAGTCAGGAGGACCTACCGCAGTAATCAATGCCAGTGCTGCTGGTGTGTTTCTAGAAGCGATGAAACACGAACAAATTACAAATATTTATGGTGCTGAACATGGTATTAAAGGAATCTTGGATGAGAAATTGATAGATATCCGTCAAGAAGAGATTAAGGAATTAGAGTATTTAAAGAATACTCCTTCATCTGCTTTAGGTTCCGTTAGATATAAGTTAAAACCATCACATGTTGATGATACTGACTATAAGAGAATTTTAGAGGTGTTTAAAAAATACGATGTCCGCTATTTCTTTTATAACGGTGGCAATGATTCTATGGATACCTGTAATAAAATTAGTAAGTATTTACAGAGTCAAAAATATGATTGTAATGTTATCGGTGTTCCTAAAACAATAGATAACGATTTATTCGGAACAGATCATTGTCCTGGTTATGGAAGTGCTGCAAAATATGTTGCAACTAGTATGATGGAATTATATTTAGACACTCATGTATATAATACCGGAATGATTACGATTGTTGAAGTAATGGGGCGTAATGCTGGTTGGTTAACCGCTTCAGCTTCTCTTGCTTCTATTAAAGGATTAGGTCCAGATTTAATTTACTTACCAGAACAACCATTTGATGTTGATGAGTTTGTTGCGGATGTAATGAAGGTAGCTGCTTTAAAAGAAAACAAAGTGCTGGTTGCCATTTCTGAAGGAATCAAAGACAAAGAAGGAAGATATATTTCTGAATATTCTTCAAAGTTAGAGCGCGATTCATTCGGTCATGCTTTACTTGGTGGAACAGCAATGGTACTTGCTGGTATTATTAGTGAAAAAACAAAAATTAAAGTTCGCCCAATTGAATTTAGTCTATTACAACGTTGTGCTGCACATATTGCATCGGGTAGAGATATTGAAGAAGCATTTAACGCAGGGAAAATGGCGGTTAAATATGCTGTTGAAGGTCATACTGATCAAATGGTTGCTTTTGTTCGTGATGAAAACAGTGAAGAATATAAAATTAGTTATCAATTATTACCAGTAGAACTAGCAGCAAATACAGAGAAGAAAATCCCAGATGCCTGGATTAAAGAAGGACATACAGGATTGACGGATGATTTCTATAAATATGCATTACCACTAATCCAAGGTGCTTCTAATTCACCAGTTGAAGATGGATTACCTCGTTTTGCCCGACTAAAAAAGATTAGTGCAAAAAAATAAAAAGTAAAAAAAATATGGGCATAGAATGTCCATATTTTTTCTAGGTGGAGAATATGATTAAGTTTTTTAAAAAAATCGTAAAGTTTTTGTTGAGTCGCTTATTTATAGTCACATTACTGTTATTCCTGCAACTCGCTTTATTAATTACAGTTATTTTTGTTATTGGCTTTCGCGGAGTTGTTTATTATATCGTTTTCAATATCATCGGCGGTCTTTTTGCTTTTACTATTTTGAATCGAGATTTTAATCCAGCATATAAGATTTCTTGGATTATCGCTATTTTGGCAGTTCCTTTTGTTGGAGTTATCTTTTATGCTATGTTTGGATGTATTAAAATGAGCAAGAAGACCATTGCTAGAATTGAGAAGATAAAAGAAGAAAAACAGCGTTTTTACTTGGAAAATCCAGGGTTTAAGGACTTTGATAATGATGACCATCAAAAAATATATAATTATTTAATCAATACGACCACAATGCCAGCATGGCAAAATACAAAAACAACTATGCTCTCTCCAGGAGAAAAATTTTTCCCGAGCTTGATAGAAGAATTGAAGAAGGCAGAAAAGTTTATTTTTCTTGAGTTCTTTATCATTGCCGAGGGTAAGATGTGGAATGCAATTCATGAAGTTTTACTCCAAAAAATTGCTGAAGGAGTGGAAATAAGAATTATTTACGATGACTTTGGTTGTCTAAAATATTTATCGCGGAATTTCAAAAAACAATTAATCAAAGAAGGCATTAAAATAGCAACATTTAATCCCTTGATTCCGGTTCTGTCAATTAGTATCAATTATCGTGACCATAGAAAAATAGCGATTGTCGATGGAAAAGTAGGTTGGACAGGAGGAGTGAATATCGGGGATGAATACATTAATAAAAAAGAAGTGTTCGGTTATTGGAAAGATGCGATGATTAAGATTGAAGGAGAAGCGGTGTTAAGCTTAACCAACTTATTTATCGATATGTGGGAATTTTGTACTCGTGAAAAACTGAACTATCGAAATTACAAAGCTGACCATAAAGTAGAAGGTGAAGGTATCGTTCAAGTGTTCGGTGATGGTCCTTTTGAAGAATATTTGGTTACGGAAACAGTGTATATGAAATTAATTACCTATGCCAAAAGATATGTTTATATCACGACTCCTTATTTAATCATCGATAACGAAGTGATCACTGCTTTGAAATCTGCTGTTTTAAGTGGTGTAGATGTTCGGATTATCGTCCCTCACATTCCCGATAAAAGGATTGTATTTTGGATTACCCAATCCTATTATTTAGAATTAATTAAAGCAGGCGTTAAGATTTATGAATATACTCCGGGCTTTATTCATGCGAAAGCGATTATTGCTGATGATTCATTAGGAGTAGTCGGCTCTGCAAATCTCGATTTTCGTAGTTTATATTTACATTTTGAATCTTCTTGTTTATTATATAATACACCATCGTTATTAGATATCAAGGCTGATATCGATGAGGAGATTAAGAAATCAGAACTAATTACCTTAGAGAAATGTAAAAAAGTGAATATTGTGAAAAGAATATTGGTTGGCATTCTGCGAGCTTTTGCTCCAATGTTGTAAAATGAAAAAAACAATTAAAAAAAATAATTATCATAAGAAAACTATTTATTGGGAGAAGAAAAATGAAAATTGTAAAGAGAGTATTACAAATCATCATTGTATTAGTTATTTCTATATTAATGGTTGTTCCGGTTCAAGCTGGATCAACGACAACAGGAAATGCAACCTATAATGAAACACAAAAGTTAGATAAAATGGACGTAGGATATGGAGTTAGTTATTATCGCAGTGTGGGGAAAACATCAACAACCATTCGTTCAGGAACCTATAATCAAACTGTTCATTATTTAAATACTGTATCTAATGAGACAATCCGGGTAGTACCATGGACAAAGTTTGTCAATAACAAATGGAAACTAACTACCGTTCGTAATTTAATGGCTGATTTTGAAGAAAAAAATCCAGGATGGATTGTTTTAGCTGGCGTTAATGCTGATTTTTTTGATATTAATGCTTTAAATCCACTTCCTTATCAACCGAATAATGGTCAAGTATTTGAAGGAAACGTTTATAAAACTAGTGGAAAAGGCTATAATCGTACGATTGGAATTACTAATGATGGTTCGATTGATTCTTTGATTATGAGAGCAGTACCACCAACAAGACAATATCTAACTTTAGAAGTATTAGGTGAAAACGAACAAATATTAGCTAGTTTTGATGTAGAGAAAATTAATGCTACACCTGAAAATAACCAAACAGCTGTTTTCTTTGGTACCTATAATGCTTCACATAGTTATGAAGCAAGGACAATGCCGGGGGTACCTGGTGCTAGTGTTTATTATGTTGAGGAAGCAGATTTAGTACTACCTAATTCAGATACAGATTTTTATGGAAAGGGAACGATAACTTCACAAAGTGCTTTTACGATAGCAGTTGGCCAATTTGCAATTGCTAGTAGAAATCAACAAGTTATTAATGCGTTGTCAATAGGAGCGAAGATAAGAGTTCAACGTTATTTTACAGGTGAATTTGCTGATTTGAAATATGTCATTGGAGGAGGAACTGCTGTTTTAACGGATGGAGAAGCTCCAGGCGATGTGAATACAGCAGCGTCGGTAATGGGAACAAATCATCCTCGAACAGCAATAGGGAGAAAAGCAGATGGCAGTATTGTGTTAAGCGTTGTTGATGGAAGGATTGATGACAGTGTATCACGAGGTGTCTATGGGGATGAATTAGCTGCCATTATGAAACATGCGGGTTGCGTGGAAGCCTATAATTTAGATGGTGGTGGTTCTTCCACACTAGCTGTTCGTGAAAACGGAAAATTTGTTATTAAAAATGTTTTATCTGAAAGATACGAAAGGCCAGTTACGAATTGTCTTTTAGTAGTAACCAGAGAGCCAGAATACGAAGCAAAATTGACAAACGCAACCGATAAAACATTAGAGATTAGTGTCAACCCAACCATTACCAATGGTCACGATTTCAACAATCTTTATGCCTATATTACTGGTGGCATTGAAGGAAAAGTAATCGATGGGAAGGTATCTTTTAGCGGTTTACAGGCTAATTCTACTTATAATTGCCGCTTCTATTATAAGGTAGGGGACATTAATGTAGATTTACCTATTACATATAGTTTTCAAACTACAGTAACTCCTCATACTTTCCTCAGAGTAGAGATCAATGAACTCGATGGAAACTATAATTTTGAAGTAAAATACCGCGACCGGGATTTAGAGACTAATTTAGCTACTGCTACCCTCTATATCAATGGAGAGAATTATCAATTCCAGAATGGTAAATTATCACTAAGTAAGGCTAAGATAGGACCTATTCAAGAATTGTCGATTGAATATATTTGTACAAACTCATTAGGAGTAAGAACGATAACGATAAAGAATCCGGATAGCATTTTACTGCGTTTTATTGAAGATTTTTTTGAAAAGAAAAAAAGTATTACTAGTGGTTTATTCAAGTGATAATACAAACCTTCCTTGGTAAAATAGGAAGGTTTTTCTTTATTTTATTGAGGAAGAATGATATACTTATAGCGTAAAAATAGTAATATAGTAATAGAAAGGGATTATATGAAGACTTGGAAAAGACTACTTAGTGCATTGTTTATTTTTATATTTTCACTTTTGTTTATTCAACCTTTCAGCGTTGAAGCAACAACAGCTGGAAGAGCAACTTATATTGAAAGTCAGATGTTAGATCGAACTAATCTTGGTTATGGTGTTTCTTATTATAAAAGTATTGGTAGAACTTCATCGACTGTAAGAAGTGGTGAATTCAATCAAACGGTTTATTATTTAAATTCTCCATCAACAGATGGTATACGAGTTGTATCTTGGGCTAAGTTTAAAGATAATGCCTGGGTGAAAGCTACCGTAAAAGACTTTGCCCTTGATTTTGAAAAGAAAAATCCAGGTTGGAAAGTAATTGGTGGAGTAAATGGTGATTTTTTTGATATCAATGGTACGGGTAATCTTCCGTTTCAAACTAATGGTGGTGTAGTTTACGATGGCCATTTCTATAAAACTGGTGGGGGATATACCGTTGGTATTAAAAATGATGGTTCAGAAGATTCGCTAGTTTGGGGATATAATCCTAGCGAGACCGGTTTTATCCTCGATGTTCTAGGGGATGATAATAAAGTGGTAGCATCATTTCCGGTTCATAAGAATAATGCAGAACCAGGCGTAAATGAAACTGCAGTTTATTATGGAACCTATAATTCCTTTAAAGAATGCGTTCCAGTAAAATTGAATTTAGGGTCAGTATTAGCGAAATTCTATGTTGAAGAAGCTAAGTTGGCTTTACCCAATTCAGCAAATGATTTCTATGGCCTGGGGGTAATTTCGTCTCTAAGTCCACAAACCGTTGAAAAAGGTCAATTTGCTGTGATTACTAATAATCAAACTGTGGCAGATGCACTATCAATTGGTAAACAAATCCGAGTGCAAAGAAAATGGACTGGAGAATTTGTCAATATCAGATATGCAACTGGTTCAGGAACAGCTCTTTTATTAAATGGAGAAGTACCTAGTGATGTTAATACAGTCGCTTCAGTTATGAGTTCAGCACATCCTCGTACGGCTATTGGTCGAAAAGCGGATGGAAGTATTGTGCTGGCAGTTGTCGATGGTCGGGTTAATTTATCGATAGCTGCAGGTGCATATGGAGATGAACTGGCTGTTATTATGGCTCATGCAGGTTGTGTCGAAGCTTATAATCTTGATGGAGGCGGTTCTTCCACAATGGTCTTAAGAGAAAACGGGGTTTTAAAGACAGTCAATGTACCATCTGATGGATCTGAACGTCGTGATTCAAATGCTTTACTTGTGGTGACCCGAGAACCCGATATTGATGTTCAAATGTCAGCCGCAACCGATAAAACAATCAGTCTCGATGTTAATGTTTTGGATCAGAAGGAACACCAATATGATGCACTCTATGCGAGTATGAATGGTGAAGATGTGGAAGTGGTTGATGGTAAAACAATGTTTACTGGACTTCAAGCCAATACCGAATACACCTGTAAATTATTTTATAAATTAGGTAATCGAAAAATTGAATTCTTAAAAACCTATAAATTTACTACAACAGTGACGCCACATAGTTTCTTCCGTGTCGAAGTAACTAAAACAGCGGATACTTTCGAATTTGAAGTGAAATACCGTGATCGTGATCAAGAAACAAATCTATCCACGGCAAATTTAATGATTAATGGAATAAATTACACCTTGATTGGGGGAAAACTATCCTTACCGTTTGCAACAGTTTCTCAACTAGAAACAGTCGTATTAACCTATCAAGTCGTGAATTCTCTAGGAACAAAAACCATTGTTATTCATAACCCTGATAGTATTTCGCTTCGTTTTCTTGATGAGATGCTAGCCATTCATAGGCGACTAACAAAAGATTTATTTCAGTAAGATAAGAATCCCTCTTCAGGGATTTTTACTTGTTTATAAACGATAAATATAGTATAATTATGACAAATGAGGTAAGGATATGGAACGACAAAAATTACAAACTAGTTTTACAAAACTCATGAATCGAGAAAAACCATGGCAAGATTATCCCCGCCCTCAGTTAAAGCGAGATTCTTACTATAATTTGAATGGCTTGTGGGATTATCGTATTACAACGAGTACTACACTACCAACGGAATACCAGGGAAAAATTTTAGTTCCGTTTCCTCTTGAATCGAGTTTATCGGGAGTGGAATTGAGATTAGCCGAAACCGAGTATCTGTTTTACCATACGACTTTTCGTTTGCCGTCAAACTTTAAGAAAGATATTGTTTTTCTTCACTTCGGGGCAGTAGATCAGGAAGCCGTTGTATATCTAAATAAGGTAGAAATAGGACGCCATCAGGGTGGATATCTCCCTTTTTCCTTCGACATCACCCGATATTTACTTTCAGGAGAGAATGAGTTGATTGTTCGGGTAAAAGATGCTTTAGACACAAAGTATCCCTACGGTAAGCAAAGCAAAAAACCAAGGGGAATGTGGTATACACCAGTTTCTGGAATCTGGCAAACAGTATGGTTAGAAAGCGTCAGACAAGGTTATATTGAAGAATTAAAAATTACTCCGAATATTGATGAAAAAACAGTCGCATTTAACTTTAAAACAGAAGCAAAAGAGATTACTATTCAAATATTCGATGATAATCAACCGCTAGTTAATAAAAAAACAGAAGATAAAACAGTCACTATATCTTTACCAGAAGTGAAGTTGTGGACACCAGATAATCCTCATTTATATAAACTTATTATTACTACTAAAACAGATCAAGTAGATTCTTACTTCGCCATGAGAAAAGTGGGGATTGGTGAACATCATAATAAGAAAGTATTGCTACTTAATAATGAGCCTTATTTTTTCAATGGCTTATTAGACCAAGGGTTTTATCCCGATGGTTTATACTTACCAGCAAACATCGATGGTTTTATTTTTGATATTTTAAAGATGAAAGAATTGGGATTTAATACCCTTCGTAAACATATTAAGGTTGAACCTCTAATTTGGTATCATCTTTGTGATAAACTAGGGATGATTGTGTGGCAAGATATGGTGAATAACTCCCCTTATTCATTTTTCCACGATACTATTCTTCCTACGCTTGGTTTTCAAAGTAAAAATGATGAAAAACGTCCAATACCCGCTGAAAATAAAAAGATTTTCATTGATTCCATGAAAGAAACAGTTTCTTTGTTGTATAACAGCCCATCGATTGTTTTATGGACAATCTTTAATGAAGGTTGGGGTCAATTTAATAGTGTAAAAGTAACAGAAATTTTAAGACAAATTGATAATACTCGATTGATTGATTCAACAAGCGGTTGGTTTGATCAGAAAGTAAGCGATTTATTGAGTCTTCACATTTATTTTAAAAAGGTAAGATTTAAAAAAGATAAACGCCCAATCATTATCAGCGAATTTGGCGGATATTCTTACAAAATACCAGAGCATTCTTATAGTCTAGATAAAACTTATGGCTATCGTTTTTTTAGAGATGAAGGGTCATTTCGCCAAGCATTCATTGAATTATACGAAAAACAAATCATTCCGAATATCGAAAAGGGACTATCAGCAGCTATTTATACACAAGTAAGCGATGTTGAGGAAGAAACGAATGGAATTCTTACCTATGATCGTCAAATATGCAAGTTGGATGTTAATGAAACAAAAGCGCTCAATAATCGCGTTAAATATGGAAAGTAAAAAAATATGAATAAACAAGCAAATGAATTAGTAAAAGAAAATGATTTGATTTTGTTGACGATTAAACGTTTAGGAATCAATGGGGAAGGAATTGGTTATTTTAAGCGATTGGCTATTTTTGTTGCCGATGCACTTCCAGAAGAAGTGGTAGAAGTAAAAATTACAAAAACAACAGAAAAATATGCCTATGGAATCGTGAATAAAGTAAAAAAGACTTCCTCAAAGCGAATTACACCTGCTTGTCCTTATTATGGAAAATGTGGTGGTTGTCAATTACAACATATAGATTATCAAGAACAATTAAGGCAAAAGAAACTAATGATTCTTGAAACATTTGAACGATATTATCAAGGAGATTATTCTCATGTTATATTTAATGATACTATCGGTATGGAAGATCCTTGGAATTATCGCAACAAAACGCAATTACCGGTAAGACACGATGGAGAAAATGTTGTTGTTGGTATGTATGCTGCAGATTCCAATAAAGTAGTTTATATCGATAACTGCCTTGTTGAAAATAAATTGATTTCTGAAAAAATGAAATTGATTTTAGAATTTCTTTCCAAAAGCAGCATAGATGTATATAATCCTCGTTTCCGCCAAGGAAACTTACGTTATATCGTTTTACGAGGCTTTGAAGAAACAGGGGAAGTGCAAGCGACCTTTGTATTAATGGAAAAAGAACCTAGATTGATCGGTATTTTAAAGAAAGTTGGTAGTTATGCGAATTTAACTTCTGTCAATTATTCCATCAATAGTGATCCAAAAGCTATCGAAATCATTTCCAGTCCTGTTTATAAATTAACAGGGACAGATAGAATCAAGGGAAAATTGAGCGATTTGGAGTTTATGATTTCACCAGATTCTTTCTTCCAATTAAATACAAAACAAACTATTATCTTATACGAGGAAATTAAAAAAATCATCAATCCAACGGGAAAAGAAAAAATATTGGATTGTTATTGTGGGATTGGAAGTATTGGCCTTTATCTAGCAAAAAGTATTGATGAAGTCCGGGGAATCGATAATAATGAAAGTAATATTATCAATGCTCGTGAATTTGCGAAACTAAACAATATTAACAACGCCAAGTTTTATCATGGTAATATAACACCCCATTTACAGGATTTTAGTAAAGAAAACTTCAATCCCGATGTTTTAATAATTGATCCACCTCGTCGAGGAATGGATTTGAATGTTATCAATTATTTGCAAAAGTCAAAGATTAAAAAGATTGTTTATGTATCTTGCAATCCTTCTACTTTAGTAAAAAATTTAAATCATTTACAAAAAGCGTACATTGTAAGAAGTGTATCACCAGTAGATATGTTCCCAAATACTGCAAACGTAGAGTGTGTGGTTTGTCTTGAGAGAAGATAGATATTTTTGACCGTTTTAAAGCAAAATATAAAGAAAAATAAGCCATTTTAAAAGAGTTGGGTAATCCAGTTTTCAAAATGGCCTTTTCTATGCTCAACCTAGGGTTAAGTTTACCTATTTATTCAAGTGTGTAGGAACATATCAATTGTAATACAAAGTAATTTATGAATAAGTATTATATTATTAATTGATTTATTTGGTCGTTTGATGTATACTAAAACTATCAAATTTGACCAAATAAATGACCAAATAAATGTTCTTGGTTTGGAGATATTACAAATTATAAGTAATAATGGCGGCATTAAAGTTCAAGGAATATATGATTTATTAACTCAAAAACATAGTGATATAACACTTAATATAGTAAGAAATTCAATTAAAAGAGATATTAAACAATATATTGAATTAAGAGGATCAAAAAAAACAGGTGGATATTATATAAAACGATAAAATGAGAGAAATTTGCTTCTATTTTTTATGGGTAACACAAATGTTTTTAAATCAGGATCGCTATTAAGAATATCCACAAATAAAAAGGATGTTACTCATCAATGGTCCGTTAATCATAAACATCAACAAAACAATTAATAGACTTACCATTTAAATATTTATTATAATGGAGAAAAAAATATGATTTATACAGAAAAAGTAAAACTAGCATGCCATATTATGTTTGAAACTCACAAGGATGATAAAGATAAAGGAGGGTATCCCTATGTTTTTCATCCATTCTATTTAGCCACACAAATGGATGATGAAGAGTCTACTTGTGTTGCATTATTGCATGATGTTATAGAAGATCATAGAGATCTATATTCGATAGATGATTTAGAAAAGCTAGGATTTGGTGATAAAATCATTGAAGCTATAAGACTGCTTACTCATAGTAAAGATGTTCCATATTTAGATTATATTGCAAAGATTAAGAATAATTCAATTGCAAGAAAAGTAAAAATAGCTGACTTGAAACATAATTTAGATTCAACAAGACTAGGTGGAACTTTATCACCAAAGAGTGATATTTATTCTATTGCATTAAAACTTTTAGAAAACTAAATTATAGTAAGTACGATCACTAGCAATAGTGGTCTTTTTTTTACAAAAACAAATCATTCGTTTTCATACCCTTTTTTCTCAACTACACTATAAAAAAGTTGTATAACTATATAATTATAGTAAAATCTTCGGATTGCGATATATTTCTTAATCGTAAGTTGTTGAAAAGGGGAAGTTAATAAAACCTATATTGATAGGATATGAGGAAATATCTTTAGTATTAAAACGATAATTTATCACTCTTAGATGAAAAAAGTAAAAATTATTTTTGGTGCTTATTAAAATCGAAAAAATTTAGATTAGCACAAAAAAATGGGAAAGTTATGTTGCAAGAAATCATTAATTGACACATAATTATAAGATAAATTTTTGGGAAAAGTAAAATTGAGTGGTCTAACAAACCACTTTTTTAATTATGAAAATTAACAATTTATTAATCCAACTATTGTTTGATATTTTTTATTGAGCCAAATGATGTTTGAGATTATCAAATTTGTCTCGCTTGAAATAAAATCATATTTGTTTATAATGGTATTGTAAATTAATTTACATCTCTCGCGATGACGATTGCGAACAAAAATTAATTGAAAGGAGAACTTTATTATGGAAATGGGAAATAAAATTAAAGAGTTAAGAACAAAATTAGGAATTACTCAAGAAGAACTTAGTAAAACTTTAAATGTATCCTCACAAGCTGTATCAAAATGGGAAAATGGTGGATTACCTGATTTAGAGTTGATACCGGAGATTGCAAAATATTTTAATGTTACAACAGATTATCTATTTGATATTAAACAAGGAGAATTAGTCGATATTGAAAAGAAATTATATCAGTATATTCGAAGTCTTAAACTAGATGAACGAACTGAAAAAATATTTAATCTGGGATTTTTAATGTCTGTTGCGTATCTAGCTGATACAGATAATCTAGATATAAAGGAATTAGATTATAAGAATTTAGATGACGATTATCACTCGCAAATTATCAATAAAAATGGAATTATTATGACTTCATTAGCAAAAGATAATTTAATGTTCACTTGCTTTCCCAAGAATGAATTATCCAATTATTCCAAAATGTTGCAAACAAAGGACAAACAAAGAGTATTTTGTGAATATTTAAGCGATGAAAAATTTTATGATGCTTTAATTCTTTTATATTCAAGAGATGGGGGAAAATTCACTGAAAAATTGCTTGTTGAAAAAATGAATATTACTAGCGATAAAGCAAAGGATATTCTAACAAAACTGAAAGAATTCAACTTAGTATGTTATTCGAAAGAACTGCTAGATGATGATTTTGTTGAATTATATGAGACATGTCCTAATCCTCATCTTGTCGGTCTTGTGGCGTTTTTAAATATGGTGGTTGATAGACCGAATTGCTTTTATTATTATGCAGGCGGTTCCACTCAATATTTTACTAAAAAGGGTAAATAGAGTTAACCAGGAAGCTTACTAGAGATGGTAAGCTTTTTTTGATTTGATTGTAAAATCTTCGCTGTTTTTTTAAAAATATTGAATATAATATTATATCAATAGAATATTCTCTTGATTCATAGCCTGTAAACATATTTTAAGATGGTGAAGAATTATCTTGATTTGTTTTCGAAAAAAAATTATAATACTAAAGGTAAAATTATCAAAATAGAAAGGATTTTCATATGGTAACCGCTTTAATTATTTTTATTATTACTTATGCACTTTTATTGCTATTCCCTAAATATAGGGCATATATCGCTTTAGCTTCCGCAATCATATTTATCATTATCGGTCTACCATTTAATGAAGCGATTAATGCGATAGATTTAAATGTCATTATGATGATAGCAGGGACAATGGGTATTGTTTCGTTATTTATAGAATCAAAAATGCCATCATTATTGGCCGATTTAATCATAAGCAAAATGCCTAATGTTAAATGGACGATAATTTCTCTTGCTCTGTTTGCAGGTATCATTTCTGCGTTTGTCGATAATGTAGCAACGGTGTTAATGGTAGCACCAGTTGCTTTGACTATATCTAAAAAATTAAAGATTTCACCTGTCCCTAGTATTATTGCAATTGCTATCTCATCCAATTTACAAGGAGCTGCTACATTAGTCGGTGATACGACATCAATTTTATTAGGTGGGCATGCCGGTTTAGATTTTCTTGATTTCTTTTTTTTAGAGGGAAAACCAGGCATGTTTTGGATTGTACAATTAGGAGCTTTAGCTTCTACATTCGTTTTAGCTTATGTATTCAGAAAATACAAACAACCGATAGAAGTTGGTGAAAGAACTGTGGTAAAGTCATATTTTCCTTCGGTTCTCCTAGTGGGAATGGTTGTACTGTTAATCGTCGCTTCATTCTTAAAAAATATGCCGAATGAAATTAATGGATATATATGCATAGGATTATTTATAATTGGACTTGTTTGGAAACTAATCAAGGTAAAAAGCATTAAGGAAGCTTTACAAACTTTAAAGGATATAGATTATTTTACTTTGCTCTTACTAGCAGGTTTATTTGTCGTAATCGAAGGAATTAGCAAGGCTGGCGTGATAGCAGAAATCAGTAAACTATTAAGTAGTATTGGTAATGGAAATGTATTTTTAGTTTACACCATTATTGTATGGGCCTCAGTTTTATTATCTGCCTTTATCGACAATATTCCCTATGTTGCTACAATGCTTCCAGTAGTTGGAACGATTGCAATGAGTTTAGGGATAAATCCATACTTGTTGTACTTTGGGTTAATATCTGGTGCAACTTTAGGGGGAAATCTTACACCGATTGGGGCCTCTGCTAATATTGCTGCTATAGGAATATTGAGAAAAGAGGGTTACGAAGTAAGTGCCAAACAATTTATGAAATTAGGGGTACCCTTCACTTTAGCTGCAGTTTCAGTTGGATATATTCTTATTTGGTTCTTGTGGAAGTAATAAAAGAATTATCATTTAAATGAAATGAAGTCATTTATATAAAATCCATTGAAAAGGAAAATAAATGGCTTTTTTTATTTGATATTTTGTCACTTATAAAATTTTCCTCTTTTTTCTATTAATGTTCTTTAAAAATAAGAGTAATCTCATAACGATTAAAAAAACTCTCCGTGTACTGAACCCCTAAATCATCATTTGAGTATTACTTGGTAGGTGAATAATTTCCTTATTTTTATATCTTTTTTTGCTTATCATCTATTTTAATAGATAATTTTTTATCTGGTCAGAAGAAAACTAAAATTATTTTGAAAGAAGTGAAATGTAATAGTAAAAAGATTTCATTTATCAAGGAATATTTACGAAATATTTACAATACCTTTATAGAAATATAAGTGAAAAAATGGTATCATAAACTATAGGGGATGAGGGTGCAAGGAAGAAAAATGAAAACAATCATCATTCGCGTCATCTCGAAGAGAGATTTTCAAATGACAATTGATTGGTCCCTTCCATATCAAGATTAAAATACAGGAAATGATAACGATATTTACGAATTTATTAAATACCGTTTTATTTAGGGAATTGATTACAAACGCTTACATAAATTATAAAATGAGGAGGAAAAACATTGATTAATTTACAAAGCATAAAAAGGTATGTTTTATCACTGATTGTTGTTTTTATTGCCATTGCTTTGGTTGGTTGTAAAACCCCAAATGAAAATCTTGGAGGATATGATTATACTGATTTATCAGTAAGAGATTATATTAGTAAAAATGGTTCTGTCGCTGCTGCAAATCCCTATGCTGCTAAGGCTGGGCTTGACATTTTAAAAGCAGGTGGAAATGCTTTTGATGCTGCTGTAGCAATGAGTTTTGCTTTAGGAGTAGTAGAACCAAACGGAAGCGGTTTGGGTGGAGGTGGTATCTTAGTTGCTTATGATGCCAGTGCAGGAGAATATATTTCTTATAATTTTAGAGAATTTGTTCCTGCAGCAGGCGATGCATCAATATATCCCAATGGAGCAGTGGATTTAGATTATGGGCCACTTTCATGCGGGGTTCCTACGCAAGTTGCAGGGTTGATAACCATTCAAAAAGAACGAGGAGTAAAGACTCGGCAAGAAGTGATGGAACCTGCAATTGATTTGGCGTTGAATGGAGTTCCCGTAACCCCAGAATTAGCACAAAATATCAATGACTGTTTCTATATCATCATGGATTCTCGTAGTGAAACAAAAGATGTTTTTACCAGTGATGGAATTACTCCATTGACTACGGGTGAATTATTGATCCAAAAAGATTTAGCTCATACATTACAATTGATATCGGATCAAGGAAGTGCAGGTTTTTATCAAGGTGAAGTTGCCTTATCAATTGTCAATACATTGGCAAAAAAAGGGGGAATTATCACATTGGACGATTTAGAATATGCAATGAATAATTATCCGATTGTTGAAAAACCGGTTCAGGGAACATATCACGGATATGATATTGTTTCCGCAACAACCCCATCATCAGGAGGCATTATTCTCCTTGAAGCCTTAAACATGTTAGAAGTCTATGGCAATGTAGGCGATTTAGAACACAATAGTTTGGAATATATTAATGTTGTAGCAACAGCGATGCAATTGGCTTATGGTGATAAGCGTAAATATATCGCTGATTCAAGATTTGTTGATGTGCCAATTCAAGGATTATTATCTAAAGCTTATGCTGAAGAACGTTGGCAAAAATTTAACCCTAATCAAGCCTATTTAGGTCGTTTTATTGGGGATAATGATTTTGGTAATCCATGGCCATATCAATCAAATGCTCAAAAAACTGCCTTTTCTGAGACTGAATACGATGAGCATTTCTCAACAACAACATTTTCCGCTGCCGATAAAGATGGTAATATTGTTTCTGTAACCCAGACAATCAACCATTTCTTTGGTAATGGCATTGTTCCTGAAGGAACTGGATTTTTCTTGAACAATCAATTGAGTAGTTTTACCTTAACAGCGACAAGCGCTTCTTATGTTAAACCATTTAAGCAGCCTGTTAGTCATATTATGCCAACGATTATTATGAAGGATGGCAATCCGTATGCTACTTTGGGATCTCCGGGAAGTATGAGAATTCCTTCTGCTGTATTGCAAGTTATCCTAAACATGATTGATTTTGGTATGGATATTCAAACAGCAATCAATATGCCGAGGTTTTATAGTTATGCTTGTGCAAGCACCGACTATTCATCGACATCAAAAGATATTTATGTTGAACGAGCCCTATATAAGACAGTAAAAGAGGGCTTAACAGCGATGAATTACAATGTAATTGTTGAGGGTAGCGGCGATATCGATTTATATTTTGGCGGAGTTCAAGGGATACGATTCATCTACGAAGAAGGCAAACTTCATGGAGGTGCTGATCCTCGCCGTGATGGCAAAGCATTAGGTTACTAATCGGTGAACTAAATGCTTTGGGAGATTGAATTATTGTACTTTGTGGCAATGCTGGCAGTATTTGTAATATTGCTGCTTGTTGTAAAGATTCCTGCTGGAATTTCTTTGATGGTGTCCGCTATTATTGGGGCGGCATTATCAGCTATATTTTCTGGTACGGAGTTTACGTTAAGACATTTTATTGAAGGCGGATTTGCCTATTTAGATAATATTCTAGTAATTGTAACAGCTATGATTTTTATGGCAGGATTAACTGCCAGTGGAGCTCTCAATTATTTCAGTGTCATTCTTGTGAGAACATTCCATAAAAAACCGGTTATTTTATTGATCTTTTTTATGTTGATTATCATGTTTCCTGCGATGATAACGGGTTCTTCCCTATCATCAGTTGTTTGTACTGGTGCTATTATTGCGCCAATCCTGTTGAAAATGGGAATTCCAAAAGCAAAAGCGGGTGCCATTGTCGCCTTTGGATCAATACTAGGAATGATAGCACCACCGATTAATATTCCTGTTATGTTAATCTGTGATGTAGTTGATATTCCCTATATAGGGTTTGTATTACCCTTATTGGCTTTGACGCTACCGTTGGCAATATTTTGTGTTTTATTTTTAGGATTAAAACATGTAAGAAAAATTGATTTAGAAGAAATAAAAGAAGTATTGGATTTTAAAGTGTTAGAAACAACCAAGTGGACAGTCATTTTACCTTTAATCGTTTTGGTTGGATTGATTATTTTACAAAATGTGTTACCGCGAATTTTTGGTGGTTTAGGCATGCCATTA
>JAAYBG010000098.1 GCA_012718985.1 Acholeplasmataceae bacterium | reverse complement strand
ATGAGATTTCTTTGAAAGATGATCGTAAACTCTCAACAACCCAAAATCTCGCTAAGGTCCGCGATATCTTTACAAAATTTGATTATTCTGTAGTAGAGGATGGAAAAACCATCGATATTGAGGTATTGGAAATAGAAGTGAGTGAGGCTTCATCGATTAATATGGCTTTTGGATCACAGGGAATTGTGATTGATATCAAGGGACAAAACCTACAAGACATGAAAAAAGTCGCAGAACATATCGCTACATTGATTGAAGATGTTGAGGGAATTGAAGCGATTGATGATGGCATCTCTGTTGGAGACCCTCAGCTTCGCGTTGTCGTTGATCAGGATTTAGCCTTGAAACAAGGTCTTACTTCGCAAGATGTAAAAGATAGCATTAATTTATTTTATACTTCATTAGGAATCAGTTCAATCGTGAATACTCGTACGGGTATCTACTATACTGTTGATGGAGTTGAGTACGAAATGACCGCTGCGGCAACAGGAATAGTGGGAACAACAGGAATCGATTATCAGACGTTTTTAGGGATGATTGCTTTATTTGATGAAGGGTTGCTTACTGCTTTAAATGATGCTTTTGAAAAGGGAGAAATCTATCCCTATGCCATCAATCCATTTCTAGTAACAGAAACAATTGCTTTACCGGGAGTCTTTAATCCGGATAATCCGCAAGGATTTATTTATGTAAATCCAATGTTGGAATATAAAGTTGAAGCAGGAATTTATACTTTTCAAGAAGCAAATAAAAATGTTGTTACGATACCTGGAGAAACGCCAACAACGATTGTAACCTATACTCCTCATGAAGGCTATCTTCTCCTTTCTTCTGCGATTAAAGGCCATGTTTATTCGGAATCAGAAACAAATCCTACTTTAGTCATTCAAGAAGAAGGATTTGCTACCATTACTACCGATGGAAAAAACCGCGTTATCAGTGTTACTGCAAAATACAGTGATGGGGTTAATAAAACAAGCATCGCAAGTGCAGTAGCTGATAAGGTGAATGAATATCTGGAAAAAGAAGAATTCCAAAAGCAATATAATGGTATTAAAGTTGCCTTCAGTGGTGAAAATGAAACAACGATGTTAGCGGTAGAAGATTTGATTTATGTTTGTTTAGTCGGTATTTTATTAGTTTATATGATTATGGCTATTCAATTTCAATCGTTAAAATCGCCATTAATTGTTTTAAGTGTTGTTCCTTTATCTTTTACTGGTGGTTTTCTTGCTTGTTATCTTACCGGTATTGAACTGAGCATTGTTGCGATTATCGGTCTTATTATGTTAGTAGGAATTGTTGTAAACAATGGAATTGTGTTAATCGATTATATTAATGTTTTAATAGAAGAAGGAAAATCGATTAAAGAAGCGATTATTACTGCTAGTAAAACAAGAATCAGACCGATTTTCATGACATCGATTACAACAATCTTTGGTGTTTTACCACTCGCTATCGGTTTCGGTCAGGGAGCGGAAATTATGCAACCACTGGCGATTGCTGTTGTTGGTGGCTTAACCTACGCAACCTTATTAACCTTAATCGTGGTTCCAACCATTTTTGGTTTATCGAATAACAAGAAATTAAAAAAGGAGTTATTGGAAAATGAAAGCGACGAAAGATAGAATCATCGAAGTTGCCATTAATCATATCAAAAATATTGACCAAATTAATCATCTGACAATGGCTTCTTTGGCACAAGACGCCAATATTGGCAAAAGCACGATTTATGAATATTTCAAAAGCAAAGCAGAGGTCATAGAAAAAGCAGTCAAAGGAATTGTCGATTACTATACCAATGGCTTTTTAGAATTAGAACTAACCACATTTCAGGATAGCTTTTATCGCCATATAATATATTTACTGGAGGCGATTGAAGAATGCCGGAATTTCATGATGGTCATAAACAAAGAAGTAAAATCGATTAATATTATCGGTGATGCTGAGCAGTTGATTTGCAAGAGCCAAGAGATTTATGTGGAGAGAATGATGAAAATCTTTCACCTTGGTTTTTTGGAAAACAAATTAAAAGAACGAATTACTAGTGATGATTATCTCATTATGGGATTACTAAATGGTGTTTTTGGTTTATATGTTAGTAAACAAATTAAAAGCGATAAAGCGACGATTGTTAGAAATTTATATGAAACTATTCTCAAAATGAGAGGATAAATTCACCATTTAGTTAGCTGTTTTTATAGTCAAAAAAGAAAAAATATGTTATAATTTTATTAGTAATCGGAGGAGCTATGCTTAAAAGAATTGCAACTTATCGAATCATTACGATTATAACTTGTACCTTATCATTTTTAAATGCACTAGTTTATTTTTCCATGCGTTGTATTTGGAGTGGTATTGGAAAAAAATTAAATAATCCAATGATTCCTGATTTATTGTTGATTGTTTTTGTTGGTGTTGCTTTAGCAACTTGGCTATTTGCTTGGTTACGTTGGGAAAAAATTTTAATGGTGGTGATGTTAATCATTACCATAGCTCTTGATGTTGGTTTATTCTTCATCATAAAACTAGGAGCTAGTGATTATCTACATTTCATTTTCAGAGAATTTATAGATGCACTCATTTATTCCCTTATTATCATGGCTATTTTTTGGGTAATCTTTTATT
>JAAYBG010000015.1 GCA_012718985.1 Acholeplasmataceae bacterium | reverse complement strand
TTTTTGATTAAAAACTAATTTTTTTTGTTTTTATCTAGTAGTTCTTCGCGAATATCCCATAATTTTTGCGAGAAATCGACATAATAATTATGAGGATTTTCAAATCTTGTTACTTCATCCCAAAGAGTGTCTAATTGTTCTTGGCAATATGTCTTAATTTCTTCAATGCTTGGTAATTTATATACTTGCTTTCCGTTTTTAAAGATCGGAACTAATAATTCTTTTGCGTAGTAATCGGTCAAAACCTTTCGCTTCCAAATTGCTTCTGGGTCGAAAATTTCAATTTCATCTAGAGGAATATCTTCATCGTATACCGTTAATAAATCAGCTATTGCTTTACCGGTTGTTTTTTCAAATAGTCGATAAATCTTTTTAAAATGAGGGACGGTAATTTTTCCTATATTTTCACTAATTTTAATTTTAGGTATAATCTTTCCCTCTTCTTCAACGGCCACTAATTTATATACGCCATCAAAAACAGGACTACTTTTAGCTGTTATTAATCGTTCTCCAACACCAAAAGCATCTACTTGAGCGTCTTGAATTAATAAATCACGAATAATATACTCATCAAGCGAATTAGAAGCGATGATTTTACAATCTGGATAACCGGCTTCATCAAGCATCTTTCTCGCTTTTTTTGACTGATAAGCAATATCACCAGAATCTAGGCGAATCGCTTTTGGTCTTTTTCCAAGCGGTAATAAGACATCATTAAACGCCTTAATCGCATTAGGGACTCCACTCCTAATGACATTATAGGTATCGACTAATAAAGTAACATTATCGGGATAGTTCTCACAATAAGTTTTAAAGGCAGTATATTCATCGGGAAATAATTGCACCCATGAATGTGCCATGGTTCCTGTAGCTGGTGTTTGAAACAAAAGATCAGCCATTGTACAAGAAGTTCCCGTACAACCGCCAATATAAGCAGCTCTTGCCCCTAAAAGTGATGCTTCAGCACCATGAGCGCGACGAGCCCCAAATTCTGAAATTCCTTTTCCCTTTGCTGCTCGAACAATGCGCGATGCTTTTGTTGCGATTAGAGATTGATGATTTAAGGTTGCTAAAACATAGGTTTCAATAAACTGTGCTTCAATTGCTTTGCTTCTGACAATCAGCATTGGTTCTTTAGGAAAAATTGGTGTTCCTTCAGGGACAGCATAAATATCTCCACTAAACTTAAATGTTTTTAAGTATTCCAAGAAATCTTCAGAAAATATTTTTTTTGAACGCAAGTATTCGATATCTTTCTTAGAAAATTTTAGATTTTTTATATAGTCAACAACTTGTTCTAATCCAGCAGCAATTGCAAAGCCACCATTGTCAGGGACAACGCGGTAAAAAACATCAAAGTAACATATCTTGTCCTTTAGTCCAGATTTGAAATAGCCATTAGCCATTGTTAATTCATAAAAATCGCACATCATCGTATAATTTGTTTTCTCCATTATCTTAATTCCTATTCTTTATTTTAATCTGTAAGGATTCCATAACATCTAGTGCTTTATTATGTAATTGGTAATCATTAGAAGCAGTACACTCAGCGTCAACAATAATTTTTGCATTTGGATTATATGTCTTTGCAATAATCGCATTGGCTATTACGCACATATTGGTAATAATCCCAACAAGTTCAATTTCATCATGCTTTTTTGCTTGTAAATAGCTTGCCAGTTTACGACTACCAAAAGTATCCTTTTCGATACCTTGGTCCGGTGATTTCATCATATTTTTTACTTTCCCATACAACTGCCAACCAAAAGTTCCCTTGATTGCATGTTTAATCGGTAGATTTAATCCCTCTTCCGTTGTTAAGTAGCTATCATCATGAGTATCTAAAGTAAAAACAACATCTTGTTGTTGATCATAATACTCCTTAATCTTCTCACAAATTTTATCTTCTAATGTTTTCGCTTCTGGAAAGCCAAGCGACCCTTCAACAAAATCGTTTTGATAATCTACGACTACTAAGAGTTTTTTCATTTACCTCACCTGCCTCTGTAGCATAAATATTATATAGCAAAGCGACGTTTTTGTCAATTTATCTCCCCTGTATAAAAA
>JAAYBG010000097.1 GCA_012718985.1 Acholeplasmataceae bacterium | reverse complement strand
AATGTAGTAGCGCCCATTGCAACAACAGCGAATACTACTGCCAAAATTGAAATAGATAATTTTCTCATTAATTTGTTCATTTTTTAATCTCCTCTTTTTTTTCTTTTTTTTATTTTTTCCATTGTTATGGTTGAAACAGAAATTCATGCCCTTTTCTTATTCTGAAGCTAGGCGAGCTCCTCTAAACTTCAATTGCATCATTACACTATCGGCAAAGATAGCATCGATACAATCGGCATCCCATCCCTCTAGCCAAATGTTTACTCTGACTTTTGCATACAAGTAACTAACACCATCAACCGTTACTCCTTTTTGAAAAGTAGCGATTTGTGAAGTATTGTTAAATGCTTCGTATGGGTTTTTAAACGTTGTTAAATGATAAATAGTATCTGGATAAACAGTTGGTAATTTCAAACTGTCTTTTCCTTGTTGAGCTAAGTAGTAGGAATAAAATCCATACTCTTTTCCAAAACTTCTTGCTTCATTTTCACTTGGATCATAAATCTTAGTTATTAAATCCGTTCGTTCATCATCTTGCCCAAGAAGTGATGCTTCCACTCTTTTTTCAACAAACGACATTCTCATCGCTTCCGCCGCATAATACGTTTTTCTCGTTCCTGCTAAAATGATTCCATCGCCATTATCGAAATCCGATTGATTTACCCATTCTACTCCTTTTGATACAACATACGTTCCATCAAAACTCTTTTCTTGAACCAGATCATAATTCAATGTTGAATTAACATTTTCCACTAAATACAAGTATTTTGTTGTTGGTATTGAAGTCCTAAACCATAAATCAAAGGTTATATAGTCTTTGTTCCCAACCGCAAATACCGCATTTCCAATATAATTTTTCTGAAAACTAATTCCATCAATTGAAGTAATGCTATCGAGTTTAATAATATTTCCTATTTCTCTACGTAACATTTGTTCACTAATTTGAGGATAAAAGTTTTCACCGTCTAGCGATATTTCCATACCACTTTCCATTGTAACGGTCATTTCCATACCATCTAAAGTATTTTGTGTCGATAAACTAATCCAAGCAAAGGTTGCTTGCATAAAGGCAAATGCCGAATAAATTAACAACAATATTGAGACCAATAATTTTCTCATCTTTTCACCGCCTATTCAGCACTAGTGATTGAGAATAGCAATCTTATTTTTATCCTTCCACCTAATATTGCATCAGTACAATCTGGATCTTGTCCTTCTAACCAGGTAATGACTGTAAACTTTTTTATTTGATAAGGTTTAAAGTTGGATATTTCACTATTCATAATCGTCGTATCACTAATGAAATGTTCAGCTTCTGGTAAGTCATGATACTCAGCTTCCACAGTATCAGGCTTCATGTACATTTTCTCTAAAATTCCATCTTCAATGATTAAGAATCTAATTGCCGCATCAAGTCCATTTTGTATACTAACAATTGATGTGTTTAGATTTACATCACAAGTTTCATCGCCAATATTTTGAATGTATAAGGTATAAGCGATGTATTTGTAATCAGGATCTACATAATTTCCATCGGTTGCTATGGCTTCATCAATCTTCAACCAATCATATGTTATATCTCTAACATTTGTTATGGCATCCGACAATAACCTTGGAGATGGAGACAAGAATTCTTCATCAGAGGAAAGTACAATCCCTCTCCGATAAGCATCAGGGTCTATTTCCATAACGAAGTTACCAGCATTTTGTCCATAATAAGTAATAATTGCTATTATGGCAGAAGCTATGCCGAATATGATTATTCCTGCTCGCAAAATTAACTTTCTTGTTAAGAATTTATTAAGCCAAATCACATTCACCCCCCTTGAAAATAAAAACCAATCGTCAAAATTTCTAATGACAACTGGCTACCATTTTTTTCATTTAGGCCCTATAGCTTTGCGTCGCCGCCTTTCGACGGTTTTGCCTTTTACATTATTGTTCAAAACAAAAAGCCAGCTGTCAATTAATTTCTTAATGACAACTGGCTACCATTTTTATATTTAGGCCCTATAGCTTTGCGTCGCCGCCTTTCGACGGTTTTGCCTTTTACATTATAAAATAGACTCACTTCTACCTTTTGCACCTTTAGTATATCACGACTAAAAATACTTGTCAAGCATTTTTTTAAAAATTTTTTATTTTTTTTATTTTTCTTGTTCAGGTGCTGTTTCTTTTACTTTTTTTGCCCCTCTTTTTGCTGTTTTAGATTTAGCTTCAGGTGCAATTTCCTCGTTATTTTGAGTAGTTTCAACCTTTTCTTCACTTGTTTTTTCTTTAAGATCAGTTTCAGTTGCCTTTTTCTCTTTTACTTTTTTCGTAACTTTCTTAGTTGCTTTAGGTTTAGCCTCAGATACAACTTCCTCACTATTTTGAGTAGTTTCAACCTTTTCTTCAAGATCAGCTTCAGTCGTCTTTTCCTCTTTTGTTTTTTTCGTAACTTTTTTAGTTGCCTTAGGCTCAGCCTCAGCTACGATTTCTTCGCTATTTTGAGTAGTTTCAACAACTTCCTCACTTGCTTTTTCTTCAAGTTCAACTTCAGTTGTACTTTCCTCTCTGATTGGTTCTTCTATCTTATCTGGAGGATTAATTAACTTTTTAATTCCTTTTTCATTGTACAGATATCGATGAAATTCTTCCTCAGCAATCGGTTTAGAGAAATAAAATCCTTGTAATAAATTAATCTTATATTCCCCTGCTTTCTTCATCATTTCAACGTTTTCGATACCTTCACAAATGATTAGCTTTT
>JAAYBG010000096.1 GCA_012718985.1 Acholeplasmataceae bacterium | reverse complement strand
TCACTTGTTTCTACTTCATTTCCTACAAAGCTTTTAAACATTGTTCTATCACCTGTCATTGCATATGCAAATAATTTATTCTTAATATCAGGAAAATTATCATCTTCTACTTCAAGCATTGGTTGAATTGCATCTTGGTTGTTTATTCTTATTTTTTATAGGCTCTTAATAATTTACCTAATACCTTTACTTCATTATTAAAGACTTTATTATCCGTAGTATTCCTCCTTTCAAGACGATACCCATTTTAACCGTTCTCCCTACCTATGCCACTAAAGAGCAAAAAAACCCCACGGAGCGAGCCTTTGTATTATTTATTTATATCATTATTCCTATACGTCGAGAGTTGAACCCTAGTTTAAGGCAACAAAAAAGGCTTGATATTTTGTATCAAACCTATTATTCTTATTTGTGAAAGGTAAGTAAACTTGATACAATGCACCTTTTTAAACCTAAGGTGCACCTTTTATCCATATTTTTAGCTATTTACCTTTGTGACACGTGACAGGCGTGACACTATTAATTATATTTGATTTTATCTTTGTTTGTATAATATTTTTGATTTGGTGCATTGGGTGAATCTTTAGTAGTTAATAAAAGCTCCGAATTCAATAATGGATTCAATATAGATTCAACAAAATGAGATCTATTTGATAAATCAATATAGTCTTGGATTTCTTGCCTTGATTTTGGTTCGTTCATACAAAATTCTAATATTTTTCGATCGTATTCTCTATTTCCACCTCTTGGTGATGAAAATGTAAAACCATTGTTAATATCTTTTTGAACGATTACACCATTTTTCTCTTTATCATATGTTAAATCATACAATGTGATTACAAATTGTGCTGGATCGGAATATATTTTTGGTTTGTAGTCTTTTGGATACATTTTATAATCAGCTATGATTTTTTCAAAACCAGAGCCTGAAGATTCCATCATATTACATAATTTAAATATCTCGCATATTATTGTGTTTCTTCTTTTTGACGGTATTTCCTCCATTGAATAATCTTGGGCTCTTCCAGGAAGCAGAAAAGAGCCAGGAGAAGCTATTCTAATTCTATCAGCAAAAATATCAATATCTATTTGAGTTCCATCTATATTATAATCTCTGTGTGCAACTGCATTTATTAATGCTTCTTCAATTGCTCTATTAGGATAAGCTAGTAATGGTTTATTTCCGCCTGCATCTTGTTTGACAAGCCCTGTTCTAGTATATAGTTTTATATACTTTTTAGCATAATCTAATATTTGTGGAATACTGCCTTTATATTCTTTCTTATCTAACATAGTGCTTGAACCTTTATCTAAACTAGGCCAAACTCTACATGTTATATTACAATTCTTATAGTCACAATTATCTGCAAAAAGCATTAAGCCATTGGAAACATTTTGGTTTGAGTCAATAGCATCAATACTTTCCAATTGCTTAAGAGTTATAACCATTTGATTATTATGTCTTTCCTGATATAATTCTTGAAGACCATCAAATGAAAATTCAAAATAGTTTTTATTTGTAAATTGTGTATCAAATGGTTTTCTTTTGCTTGATAATACAAGTTCTTCTACTTGTTCTCCATGAGCAATAACACTTTGCCCTTCACGTCTTATATAAATAACATCTTGTTCATCACTTCTAGTCATCCAAACAGGAGTATTATCATTTTTAAACACTATCACTTCTAAAACATATAAGTCTTCTTCAATCTTAATCTTATTATAATCAAATCTAATATGAGGATGTAATTTTTTATCACACATATCATTGATATATAAAATTTCATTTTTTACTTGTTCTCTAGTGAGGCCAATTGGATTCTCATCATCATCGACCCCAAAAAACACTTTTCCTCCGTCAGTGTTAGCAAAAGCAGCGATTTCCTTTAACCACTTTTCATAATTTTTGTGTGAAACAATTT
>JAAYBG010000014.1 GCA_012718985.1 Acholeplasmataceae bacterium | reverse complement strand
GCAATGATATCATCACTAAGAGTGACGTTGTTGATAACACTTAATCCTGAGGCAAGACTAGCGCAGATCAATGCTCGATGCATAATGCTTTTCGAATAAGGACAATTTACTTCTCCTTGGGCAAAACCAGGATAAATCTTTACATCCATTAGATATCTCTTCCGATAACACGGGCGATTTTACGTCCGTTTTCAATCAAAGTAGCAAAATTCTTTAATTTCAAAGACTGTTGACCATCACTTAAAGCATTCAGTGGATTATGATGAACTTCAATCAGCAAACCATCTGCTCCAGCAGCAATGGCCGCTAATGACATGGATTCTACCAATTCCCAATGACCAGTAGCATGAGACGGATCAACGATAATCGGCAAGTGTGATAGTTTCTTAATCAGTGGAATCACCGATAAATCCAATGTATTTCGTGTTGCTTTTTCGAAGGTTCTGATTCCTCTTTCGCATAAAATAACTTGTGAATTTCCTTCCGCTAAAATATACTCAGCACTCATCAGCCATTCTTCTACTGTGCTTGATAATCCTCTTTTAAGGATAATCGGTTTATTCGTCTTCCCTAAAGCTTTCAATAATTCAATGTTTTGCATATTTCGTGCTCCAACTTGAATAACATCAACATTAGCGACGAATTCTTCAATCTTATCTACTGTAGTAATCTCAGAAACAATCGGTAATTTATATTTTTTCTTTGCTTCCACTAGATAAGTAATTCCTTCACTTTCTAAACCCTGGAACGCATAAGGTGAAGTACGATATTTATATGCTCCACCTCTTAGCATTTTAGCTCCTGCCAGAGCAACAGCTTCAGCAATTGTCATAATCTGCTCCTTGTTTTCTACTGAACAAGGACCTCCGATAATAACAATCTTCTCTTTCCCCCCGATTTTGATTCCATCGACACTAACAATCGTATCTTGAGGATGAAATTCTCTGCTGGCTTTCTTATAAGGAGCAGTAATTCTTGTTACAGCTGCAACCCAATTATTTGCGCCAATATTTTGTTCTTCTAAAAAACTAGTTTCACCAAGAATCCCTAACAGATGAATATCATCTTTGACCATATCAACGACTTTAAAACCATTTGCTTCTAGTTGCGCAATGATATTATCAATTTCTTGTTGGGGAGTTTCTTTTTTTAATGTTATAATCATATTATTTTCCTCTTTTTATATATTCCCAGTATTTCTTGCAAATATCATTAGTCTTTTCTTCTATGCTGGCATGAAAAGGGATGATGAAGTCAGCATATTTTACGTATAAATGCTCTCTCTGACCAGCTAATTTTTGCCAATCATCGATGTTTTTCAATAGCGGTCTCGTATTTTTGGTAAAAGAAATTGATTCTTTATCGCAAACTAAATAAAAAACAATACCCTCACCAGATAGTTTTGCCATATTAGCTTCATCTAAAACACTACCGCCCCCGGTAGCAATGATGTTTCCTGCACTTTTTAATTCGCCAATAACTTGTTTTTCAATTTTACGGAAACCTGTTTCTTGCTCTTTTATAAAAATATCCCTTATGGTTTCACCAACTTGTTTTTCAATTAATTCATCGGTATCAATAACCTGACGATGTAGTTTAGCTGCTAATTCATGGGCAAGGGTTGTCTTTCCACTATAAGGCATACCAATCAAAACAATATTTAACTTTTTTTGAGTAATTTTTTGGGCAATTTCATCGATCATTGTTTCTTTGTATTCTTTTCGATCGAATAACTTTCGAGCATAATAAGCTTGAGAAACGAGTAATTTTAACCCGTTGATTGTTTTTATATTCGCTTTGATTGCCGTTCTAATCAGTTTGGTACGCAAGGGGTTATAAATAAAATCGATAAGATATTCAACTTGATCAATCGTTGTTATGTCAACAGGTGCTTCATTATACTCGGGATAGGTTCCTATAGGTGTTGTATTAATCACGATATCGTAATGTTGATGAGATAATGATTGATAAGATACCTTTCCCTTTTGCGGCAAACGAGAAGCAACATCGACGACTAAAGTATTTTTGTTTTTTAAAGCTTCTAAAACAGTTTTTGAAGTTGCTCCTGATCCTAAAACGAGGCATTTTTTCCCCGATAATTCGATTTTTTCTTGTTCTAATAGTCGCACAAAACTATAATAGTCAGTATTATAACCTTTTAAAGTACCTTTTTCATTGACAATAGTATTCACAACTCCTGTTTTTGTTGCGATCTCATCCAAACAATCTAAATAAGGAATTACTGCTTGTTTATAAGGAATCGTAACGTTCAAACCTTTAAAATTCCTTTGTTTTAAAAAGTCAGCTAATTCCTCTAATTCCAAATTGACAATTTCATATCGACTGTTAGTAAAGAATCGATGGATTTCTTGAGAATAAGAATAATTGATATTCTTACCAATCAGACCAAAATCCATATTATAGCTCCATCCATTCATTTGCTTTTTGTGACATAATAAAATCGACTAAGGTAATAGCTACCATACTATTAATGACTACAGGAACGCGATGAACAATACAAGCATCAAAGCGACCTTCTGTTGCCCGAATAACAGGCTCTAAAGTCTTGATATTTATCGTTTCTTGAGGTAATCCAATCGATGGTGTTGGTTTTACTACTGTTTTTATGATGATTGGCATTCCATTGGTAATCCCCCCATTGATGCCTCCATTATTATTTGTCCTTGTTTTTACGCTTCCATCAAAATAGAAAGCATCGTTGACCTCAGAACCCAAGCGATTAGAAAAACCAAATCCTAAACCGAATTCGATTCCTTTTACTCCAGGAATACTAAAAATGAACGAGGAAACCGCTGATTCAAAAGAATGAAAGAAAGGTTCACCAAGTCCTTTCATGTTACCAATCACTACTGTTTCTAAAATTCCACCTACAGAATCGCGATTATTTCTTGCTTTTTTAATGGTTTCTATCATCTTCTCTTCACTTTGAGAAGAAATGGTCGCAAATTTTTTATTGTTTATTTGGTCAATTACCTGCTCTATATTCGTAAAATCTAGGGGTTCATCCTCAATATCATACAGTTTCTTGATATGAGTCCCTATTTTAATTTGTTGTTTGGCTAGTATTTGTTGGCAAATAGCTCCTGCTATCACAATTGCTACCGTCAAACGACCAGAAAAATGACCTCCGCCACGATAATCTTGAAAGCCATGATATTTTAAATACGCAGTATAATCCGCATGAGAGGGGCGAAGAAAATCTTTGCTATCTTCATATAGACCAGAATCTATATCCTGGTTATCAACAATGATGGCAAGTGGTGTCCCTGTTGTTCGTTCTTGCCAGTAGCCACTTAAGATTTGTAATTCATCAGTTTCTCGACGCGAAGTAGAGATTTCACCATAGGGTCTTCTTTTTGTTAACTCAAGAGCAACCTTCTTGAAATCAATAGCCAGTCCAGCTTTCAACCCATCAATCACTACTCCAATTGATTTACTATGTGATTCACCAAAAATTGTGATTTTTAAATTACCTTGATAGATTGATGCCATGTTATTCTCCTTGTATTATATTCAATAACTCTTCTTGATTAAGGGAAATAAGATAAGGTTTTTCTATTTGATCCACTTTTACCAGCACTATTTCATCGTTATCAATCTTTTTATCATTTAATATATAGGGTAGTATCTCTTTGTAATGAAAAGGATAATCCAAAACCACGCCCATATTCTTTAATATCTTATCTAGTTTTTCTAACAATTCAGAAGATAAGACGTAATTTAATCCCAAAGCTACTGCTTCTCCGTGAAGTATTTCTCCCTTATAATAACTTTCAATGGCGTGCCCTAGAGTATGACCCAAGTTTAATACTTGACGAATGTTTTGGTCATAAAGGTCTTGTTCGATTATCTTTTTCTTTACATAGATTGCTTTGATAATAACCTCTTCTAAACGAAGATGATATTGATCGGTAACAAACAATTCAAATAAGGTTTTATCTCCAAGCAAACCTGCTTTAATCGCCTCGATAAGACCATTGTTGAAGTGGCGCTTTGGTAGCGATGATAAGGTAGATAAATCAATTAAAACTTTTTCAGGTTGATAAAATGTCCCAATAGCATTTTTTACACCATTCATATTGATGGCCACTTTTCCCCCAAGCGAACTATCAACCATCGCTAGTGTTGATGTAGGAATATTGATAAAACGACACCCTCTTTTATAAGTAGCAGCAACAAACCCCGCTAAATCACCGACAACTCCCCCACCTAAAGCAATAATCATATCTTTCCTTGTGAAGTTACTTTTTAGTAATCTATCCATGATAGCTTCATACACCGCTAAGGATTTGCTTTCTTCCCCTGCTGTTATTGTATAAATGGATGCATTCTTTATCTTTGAACGAATCTTTTCGATATAAATTGTCGGTATATGATTATCCGTGATAATCATAGTTCGGTTCGAAAAGTTTATATATTGATCAATCTCATCTAAAAGATGGGGTAAAACAATGATTTCATAAGGGTTAGTATCGATTTCAATGGGAATTATCATCACAGTTTACCTCGCTTTTCTTTTTTTATTATATACCTTTTCTTCCCTAAAATCAATATAACCTTTGGTCATTCGTTTTCATTTACTATTTTTTCAAAACGTGATAAAATGAAACAAGAGGTGATACCATGGATGAATTGATAAGTTTAAGAGAAAAAATCACGGCTGTAGACCAGGAAATACTGGTGTTGTTTGAAAAAAGAATGAACCTAGTTTCCCAAATATCTCAGTATAAAAAAGAACATAATCTTCCAATAGAAGATAAAGAACGAGAAAATGCCTTACTGAATTATCTTTCCAATAAATTACAAAATAAAAATTTGACAATCTATTATCAGGAACTCTTAAAAACTTTTATGAAAGTTTCCAAAGATTACCAAAAAACATTGCATAAATAATAAAAACTCCACAATTGGAGTTTTTTTATTCTTGATAATTCTTTAATAATTCTTTATAAAAATGAATTGCTTCAATAACACTATTAATCGCAACACTTTCATTGATTCCGTGAATTCCTTTTAAATCTTCATTTGTCATTCTTGTCGGTGCAAAGCGAATCGTACAATCGCTGATTTCTTCAAATTCTCGTGCATCCGTTCGCCCAGTAATCATATAAGGGGCAATCCCTACATCAGGAAAAATTCGCTTAATCATTTCTGTCAGGTAAAGGTATCCTTTTGAATTCATATCTACCTTTTTAGTTGCTTCAGCACCCTTAATCATCGTTCCCGTAATACCGTATTTACTGGCAATTTTATTGAAAACTTTTAGCGAAGAAGTAATATCCTGAATAGGATGAGTTCTAATATTGACGATAACTTTGGCTTTTGTTGGAATGACATTCGGTGCTGAACTTCCTTCTGCCATCGTAAAGGCAAAAGTTGTTCCAAGAATGGCAGCTCCATAAGGAGACACAGCTGGTAATAATCGTGTTAGTAGTGGTTTAAATAGCCAAAAATTGGCAAATAATAGCCGATATGAAAAACTCATATAAGGAGCCATACACTCAAACATCGTTTGAACTTCAGGGATAAATTTCTTCTTTAAAGGTTTTTTCTTTTCTACTTCGGTGATGAATTTTGCAATTTGTACCAAAGGAGTGTTCTTACTTGGAGTACTAGCATGACCACCAATTCCTGTCTTTACAAATTCCAAATTGGCAAATCCTTTTTCTAAAATACCAACAACAGCAAATGGGGCTTTTAATGTTGGCAAAACACCGGTAATGATTGCTCCCCCTTCATCTAGAACCAAAGCCAATCTGACATTTCTTTCTTTTAAGTACTTCATGATTCGAACTGCTCCAACACCAGCAATCTCTTCATCTGATGCTGATCCTAAATAAACATCTACTTCCGGTACAAAACCATCTTTTAATAAATCTTCTACCGCTTGCATAAAAGCATAGAAAGATGATTTATTGTCTAAAGCTCCTCGTCCGTGAACTCTCTCCCCATCATAATCACCAGAAAACGGGTCTTTAGTCCAGCCGTCTTTGGTAATTGGAACCACATCGGAATGTCCAATCAATAAGATTGGCTTTTTTGTTTGATTTTTACCTTTCCACTTGTATAAAAAAGAATATCCTTCTATTTCGATTTTTTCTAGTTTTTTATCAATCAAAGGAAACATTTCTTTTACGACTTGATGATAATGAAGAAAACGATCAGCGTCTTCTGGATTAACATAAGTAATGGTATTACACTTTATTAAATCTCCTAATTTCCTAGCAAATTCTTCTTTTCTGGCAACTTCACCCATAACTTTAGTTGCCGGTATATATTCTTTTTTGATAATAATGGCCCTAATAATGGCAATAATCAATAATATAACGACGATTGCTAGCAATATCAGGAATCCGTATAAAACATATTTCATCGTTTCCCTCCTCTAAATAACCTTCTTTGCATATAATAAACGCGATAATAAAATCGATAAAACAACACAAATAATAATATAGATGGAAACATCATTAGCAATTTTCGGGAATAATAGAGCTCCTATTGTTGAGATAGAAAAGACAATGATTCCTAAAAGCGGGATTTCTTTAAAATACTTATAACCTAAAGCACCAAATAAAGCGGGAACTACCCAAGTAAAAGCAGGGCTCAACACTTTTGATGTTAGAATCGGTGATAGGGGTACTAGTAAAATTACGCCTATGGTAATAATAAGGGTATTGACGATTGTTGAAGTGCCGACAGCTAAAGTAGATACTACTTCATTTTCCGGTGTTCCAATTTCTGTTTTCGCAACACTCTGGGCATTGGCAGCACAAGGAACTTTTAGATTGACTAAATTGCCCGTTACAAAAGCCAAGTAAGTAGCACTTGTTCCAATTAACGGACCATAAGTCCCCACCTCGACAAACCCACCAGGTATATTTAAGATAGAAACAGTAATAATAGCAGAAATCATCGCCGACCAAATCGGAGCTACTTTTAATACCAAACACATGATTGTCGGGATTAAAAGCATAATGAAAATGGCCAACGCAAGATAGATTCGCCCATGGCGATGCATCGTTTCATTGTAATCTTTATTCATTAGATAATACCTCCTAATCCTAGTACTACAGCTGCTGTCATGCCTAATAACATACTAAAAGCCAAAGAAAAGTTTTCTAGCCATTGTTGTCCTTTTTTCTTAATTAAGTAATCGAATAACATCATTGACAGAAAAGAAACGAATAAAACAACAATAGGTACATAAGTCGTCTTTGTAAGTGCATCGATTCTAGTTCCTGTTGCTTCATCAAATGTCTTTTTCGTAAACGGAATCAACCAAGAAAAGGCTTGGCCACTAAAAGCACTAACAATACCAATAAAAACCGCAGTAAAGAGGATTTTATTCATCCACCTGTTCTCTTTTTTCTGTGTTGCTGCTGCTACCTTCTTTTGATATTTCTTAAAAAGGAAAAGGCAGATAAAACAACCCCAAATAATTCCGATAGTCATAACCCAGGCAATAGTTACATAAAGAGAAGCATCCATTCCACTAGCTACCAAACCTCCTTGGCTACTAGCCGCAGCAGATGCTGCCATTAATTCGTAATGAAGAGCGCCAATCACGGATAATCTAATCCAAGGTAAAGGAATACCGATAACGCCTGATAAGGTAATTACACCAATAAAGATTCCTATCGAAGGGGCAATAGAGAAAGTCAGACTTGAGACAACCACTTTTTTCAGTGTTTCTTGCTCCATGTTTAATTCTTTTCCTCGTTTCCAAGCACGATACGTAAAATAACTTGTTCCAACTAAAATAAAAATAGTTACAAAAATGGCAAGAGAATACATCCACCAAGAATTAACTATTTTAGACATAGCATCACTCATATATTATGGTTCCTTTCATATTTTATTCTCTTATTATATCATAAAATTTTAAAAAACAATGAACATTAGGATTTATCATTCAATTTTTCTGTGATATAATAAACAAGGATGTGATAGAATGAATTTACAGCGATTAAGTAAAAAACATGAAATTATTAAAAATTTACGCAATCTTATCAAAAACAATCATCAAACGAACTACGTATTTACCGATGATGTTAATGTTATTGAACTAGCTTTTTCCAAAGGATTACAGTTTCATCAATTTTTTATTTGTGAGAATGAAGATAATCCTTATAAACCTGAAACAATGGAATTAATCAATCGTATTATTCAAATAGCTGATGAATCCTATTTGATTAATCAACAAACTTTTACTTCTTTTTCACAAAAAGAAAATTCCATTGGACTCATTGCTATAATTAAATTACCCCTTTTTTCATCAAACGACCTGACAAATCACGATTTCATCGTTGTTTGTGACCACCTTGAAAACCCCGGAAATCTTGGAACTATCTATCGCACTGCAGATAGTGCTCAAGTTGATGCCATCATCTGTGTTGATTCTATTACAAAACGAAACAATCCAAAATTAACCGCTTCTGCAAGAGGATGTAATCTATTGATTCCTACCTGGGAGACTACCTTTGATGAAGCAGAGGCATGGTTAAATGCCAATCACTATCAAATCTATCTTGGAGAACCGGAATTAGGAAACGATTATCAATCCTATGATTATCAAGGCAAAATCGCAATTGTTGTTGGAAATGAACGATTTGGAATTAATCAAAAATGGTATGAAAAAGAGCATTCCAAAGTCTTCATTCCAATGAAGGGAAGCAATAATAGTTTAAACGTCAGCGTTGCTGCTTCTATATTAATCTATGAAGCAATGATGAAGCGAAATAAAAAACAAGGTTAATTAGGACCTTGTTCTTTTTTTAGTTTATATAATTCTTCAGTAGCAAAATGAATCTTTGTTACTACATTCTTTAGATTCTTAAAATAAACATGGAAGGTATCGTCTAGCGTCGATAAGTCAATAGCATCACCCTTACCGTTATATTCTAGTTCGATATGACAACCATACATTGATGCAACATCTTTTACCAACGTTTTCTTTTCCCCTTTAATCTCATAATTCAAAACAAAGCCATTTGAATCATGCTTTAAATGACCATCTCCAAGGGGAATGAATCCTTTTGCATTAGGTAAACTATCCACAATCACATCATCTTCAATCAAATATTGACCAGCAAGAATTTCTTTCCTTACTTCTTCTCGTTCCCACTCATACCAGTCAGGAATGTGAGAAAACTCGGTTTTCCCTGTTGTTGCATGGAGTTGACCAAGTTCATCCATTTCATATTTTTTCCCACATTGCTTACAGAAAATGCTATGGTCTTTACTATCCATTTGATATTCAACAAGACAATTAGGGCATTTATATAGAATTTTATGTAAGCCTTCTGCTCTTTTTTTGTAAGTAATCCGAATATTGTTGTCTTTTTGCCACTGATATTCGTCATAAATAAAGGCTTCTTGGATTTTATGATTAATTTCTTCTATCGACAATTCTTTGATTTCTTCCGGGTCAAGAATTTTTGTCATCGTTGCTTCCGTACGATTACGACGATGCTTTAAATTCCAGAAAGGACTATCTAAATGGTGCCCTTTCATATTTAAAACGACCACAGGAACCTTTATCAGTTTCAACATTTTCCCTAAACTATCGGGGAGTACCGATGGAGTACCGACTAAAGAATATCTTGCTTCTGGATATAGTACAACAATTTGTTTTAGTTTAGTTACTGTATATAAAATGTGGCGAACCAATAAAACATCATTAGTAAATTTACGTTTACAAATACAGCCCACACTTCTTAATAGTTTTTCTCGATGAATAAAACCATCAATCGCTACTACATAATTAGCACTATAAGGAAAAATAGCTTTTGTTGTTACTTTAAAATCCAAAAATGCATTATGATTACATAATAAAACATAGGGAGGCTTCACATTTTTCATTCCAATTTTGATTACTTTTCTTTTTGGTGATAATAAAACAGGTAAGCAAATCAGCCAGGCTAGTATTTTTAAATACCATTTTTGCTTTACTGGTTTTTTTTGCATATCATATTTTTCAAAGTAATCTTGTTCTCTCACTCTTTTATTATCAAATTTTCCCATCTATTTTCCCCCGTTTTCAGAATTTAGCCTTCTTCATTATACAATATTTCTTATGATAATCAAAGAATAGTTTGATTTTAAAACCGTGCTTTACGGTTTTAATTGCCCTAGTTCTTTGGCTCGGTTAACACATGCATCACAAGCTTCACCGATAATCTTTTGAAAATCACGCTTTTTAAGCACTTCAAGACCAGCAAGGGTTGTTCCTTTAGGACTGCAAACATCATTAATTAGCTGATCAATAGGTTTATCAGTTGTCAATATCATATTTGTTGAACCGATAATTGCTTGACAAGCCAAATCTCGACTAACTTCATAATCAATATTGTTTTTTACTGCGTGTTCAATAAATGCTTGCACAAAATAATATAAATAAGCGGGCATACTTCCATTTAACGGAACTATTTCATCCATAAAGTTTTCAGCAATTTCTCTTACAATTCCAATAGATGAAAATATTTTCTTGACATCCTCAAACGACTCTTCATCTACTTCTTTTGATTTTGTAATCGCTGTTGCCGCTTGAGAAATAAAAGCAGGTGTATTAGGCATAGCACGAACTACTTTTACCTTTCCACAAATTCTTTGTAGGTATGAAATAGAAATGCCCGCAGCAATACTGATATAAAGTGGCTGGTGTTGGCATTCAGAAATTTTAGTTAAAACTTCAGAAAGCATTTGTGGTTTAATAGCCAATAAGACATAGTCACACTCACAAACCACTTCTTTTTCATCCTTTGCAACTCGGTAACCTTTTTCTTTTAGTTTTTCTCTAATTGTTTCATTCGCATCATACAATAAAATCGCTTCTTTTTGATAGAGATTGGAATTAACAATACCGTTAAGAATGCTACTTCCCATCTTGCCTACTCCTAAGAAACCTAATCGCGTTCTCATATTCTAATTTGTCCCTTCCCATAAATTTTATATTTGTAAGATGTCATTTCTTTCAGCCCCATCGGACCACGAGCATGAAGTTTCTGAGTGCTAATCCCAAGTTCTGCACCAAAGCCAAATTCACCGCCATCGGTAAATCTTGTTGAAGCGTTGACATAAACACAAGCACTGTCAATTCTATTTAAAAAGTCCTCGCAAACTTGCTCATTTTCAGAGATGATTACATCAGAATGGTTTGTTCCATATTGGTTAATATGCTTAATTGCCGTTAGATAATCATTAACTACTTTAATTCTGATAATATAATCGTTATATTCTTCATAAAAATCTTCTTCTTCGATTAATTCACAATCGATGATTGCTTTCGTTAATTGACAACCTTTGATAACTACATGATGTTGTCGCAATTTACTGGCAATAATAGGTAAAAATTTATCTGCAATCTCTTTATCTACAAGAACCGTTTCAATAGCATTGCATACGGAAGGTCGACTCACTTTTGCATTCACTATAATTTCTTCTGCCATAGATAAGTTGGCATCTTTATGGACATAAGCATGGCAATTACCAGCTCCTGTTTCAATCACCGGCACTTGAGCTCCTTGAAGCACATGTTGAATCAGTCCTTTTCCACCACGAGGGATGACCAAGTCGATTTCGCCTTTCATCGTAATTAGTTGGTTAACAGTATTTCGATCAGAACTATCGATAAAAACAATCGATTCCAAGGGAAGAAATGGTTTGATTGCTTCTTGCATAATTTTTACCAGTTCACGGTTACTATTAATCGCTTCACTTCCACCTTTTAAGATACAAGCATTTCCTGTTTTAATTGATAAGCAGGCAATATCGACGCTAACATTAGGTCGGGACTCGTAAATAGCACAAATAACACCAAAAGGAACTCGAATTTTCTTGATGATTAAACCGTTCGGTCTTTTTATAGTTTCTATTTCTTCCCCAATTGGATCTTTTAGTGACACTACTTTTAATATATCACTACTTATTGCAGCTATTTTTGTTGGTGTTAATTCCAAACGATCAAGCATGGCTTTTGATAAGCCTTTTTCTTTCCCCTTTTTTAAATCTATTTTATTACTGGCGATGATTTTCTCAGTATTGGTTAATAAGGCTTGAGCAATTTTCTTCAGAGCTTCATCTTTTTCCTGACTACTCTTTAAAGCAAGAATTCGTGAAGCGTTTTTTGCTTTATTAACCATTTCATTTAATCTTTCCATGATCTTCTCCTTTAATAATGACTAAATCATTGGCATGAATAACCTCATCTTTATTTTTATGCCCTAACAACGAAAGAATTTCACTACTAGGTTTTCCTTTGATATGGTTAATCTCTTCACTGCTATAGTTTACAATTCCTTTCGCAAGCAATTTTCCCTCTTCATCTTCAATAAAAACAACGCTATCGCTTAAGAATCTACCTTTTACTTCTGAAATTCCCTTTGGTAATAAACTTTTCCGTTTAAAAATAGCCTCAGCTGCACCTTGATCAACGACAATAATTCCCTTTGCATAGGTATTATAGATAATCCAATGCTCTCGCGATTTCATTTTTTCCTTACGACTGGCAAACCAAGTTCCCCCTGCTTTCCCTTCAAGACAATCCAGGATTTGATGTAACTTATTGGCATTGATAATGAGCATATTACAGCCAGAATTGGTTGCTATGCGAGCAGCTTTAATTTTTGTTGCCATTCCTCCTGTCCCTAAATCGGACTTTTTCACACCAACCATATCATCAACAGAGTGGTCAATATTCGCAATATAATCTATTAATATCGCATCGGTGAATTCACGAGGATTTTTATTATATAGTCCATCTATATCTGATATCAAAACGAGCAAATCGGCATTAATCATTGGCACTAATAGGGCTGATAAGGTATCGTTATCACCAACTTTGATTTCTTCGGTAGCCAGAGCATCGTTTTCATTCACAATAGGAATGACTCCATTAGCAAAGAGCATTTCAAAGGTATTACTCAGGTTCAACATTCGATGACGATTTTCAAAATCATCGTGGTTTACTAAAATCTGAGCACAAAGCATTTGATATGTTTGCGCATATTTTTCATAAGTTTCTATTAACGATACTTGCCCTAATGCTGCACAAGCCTGCTTTAAAGGAATTGTTTTTGGGCGTGATTTTAATCCCAATTTATTCATTCCCACAGCAATAGCACCGCTGGTAACTAAAACAACTTCTTTTTGTTGCTGTTTTATTGCATGGACAATCTCCATTAGTTCTGCTATTTTGTTCTCGTTCAGGCTTTTATCACTATTTACCAGTGAAGATGAACCTATTTTAATAATGATTCTTTTGATATGTCGATAATCTCTCATATTGAAACCCATCCATTTTTACGTATTATAGCAAAATATTTTATAAATGTTAAGCAAATTATCCAATTAATAATAAAAAATACTACTAATTATAGAGCTACCCTTATATTGATATCTCCAAATTAGTAGTTTTTTAAAAATCATTTTTTAATTTGTTTAGCCATGATAATATCAGGTTTTCCAATACCATTGGCATCAGGAATTACTCCAACAATTTTATAACCTAGTTTTTCATAAAATTCGTAAGGATGTTTGCTGAGATTCTTAATGTTTTCAATCTTTGTATAGGTATTTTGATATAAATCAGTATTGCTTAATGTTGTCTTATCCTCAACATCATCAGAACCTAAGTATATCATGACTCCACCTCTAAGAGCAATCTCTTTTTCTACTGCTCTCACCAATAATGTCCCTATTCCCTGAAAGCGATAAGCTTTGCTTACCAGTAAAGGATGAAGCTCCCAGCCAGTATTCGCATATTGCGGAATTGCTCCGATAAAACCGATTAAATGATCATCAATCACGGCAGCAAAAGCCACTCGTTCCTCACTAAGGCAACGTAAAACCTCTTCTTTTACATCATCTTTATTAGTAAGATAGAAATTATCTAATATTAGTTTGGTTGCTTCTTCAATATACTGTTTATTTTGTTTTGAAAAAACCTCGATACTTAACATTATAAACTCCTTTATTGCGATTTTTTATCTGGTCTAATATACAATTCTGGGTTTTTTATACTCACCTTAGTATTTTTAGGTATTGATTCAACAATAAATGCATTACCACCAATTACAGAATTTTCTCCTATGATGGTCGCTCCACCTAAAATGGTTGCACCGGAATAGATTGTCACGTTATCTTCCACTGTTGGATGACGCTTTTTCCCGGCCATCTTTTGTCCTTCTCTGGTCGATAAAGCACCTAAAGTAACCCCTTGATACAGCTTAACATGATTCCCAATCACCGTTGTTTCTCCAATAACAACGCCTGTACCATGGTCAATGAAGAAGTATTCACCGATTATTGCTCCTGCGTTAATATCAATTCCTGTCCCACTATGAGCATATTCTGTCATAATGCGAGGAATATAAGGAACATGACGAAGATAGAGTTCATGGGCTAAGCGATAGACCAGAATTGCGAAAAAGCCAGGGTAGGAAAAGACAATTTCTTCCTTACTTTGAGCGGCAGGATCGCCATCAAAGGCAGCGATAATATCTTTAAACAATAACTTTTGAATTTCTGGGATTCTAGCAAAGAACTCGTCACAAATTTTTTGTGCTTCTAATTCAACTTTATCTTTTTCAAGAGGTTCATTATGCTTATTCAATAAGGCTAGTTTAATTTGTCCTTTTAACTTATCATATAAATTAGCGAGACGATTTTTAATAAAAGATTCCGGAATGGCTTTATTCCCTTTTTCAAGATCAAAATAACTAGGGAATAGAATCATTCGAATCTCTTTCACAATATCAATAATGACATCACGATTAGGTAAATTATTTTCGCCACAAAACATAGGAATTGTCGTTTCCTGGTAGTTAGCAATAATTTCTTCCGCTGTTTTTTGAATTACTTTTTTTTCATCTTTCATCTTCTTCTCCCATTCTACTCTTTTTCTTCAAAGAGAGCGGTTGTTAAATAGCGTTCGCCAGTATCAGGCAGAATAACAACGATATTTTTCCCTTCATTTTCTGGTTCCTGTGCTATATTTAGTGCTGCCCAAAGGGCGGCTCCTGAAGATATCCCTACGAGAACACCTTCTAAAGCAGCAATTTCTTTTGCTTTCGCAATAGCATCTTCGTCTTTTACAGCGATGACTCTATCATAAATCTTTTTATTTAAAACATCAGGAATGAAGCCAGCTCCAATTCCCTCGATTGAATGTCGACCTGGAGTTTCTCCAGACAGAACAGCCGATTTGGCTGGTTCAACTGCGATTATGATAATATCAGGGTTTTTTTCTTTCAGATACGCCCCAGTACCACTAATTGTTCCTCCTGTACCAACACCAACAACCAAAATATCTACTTGACCTTTCGTATCTTTCCAAATTTCTGGCCCTGTAGTTTTGCTATGAGCTTGGGAATTGACTCGGTTGGTAAATTGACCAGGAATAAAACTATTAGGAATAGTCATAGCTAACTCTTCCGCTTTAGCGATTGACCCCTTCATTCCTAAAGAACTTCCTGTTAATATTAATTCTGCTCCATAAGCGGTAATTAGTTTCCTCCGCTCAATACTCATCGTTTCTGGCATAATAATGATCGCCTTGTAGCCTTTAGCGGCAGCGATTGCAGCAATACCAATTCCAGTGTTTCCACTTGTTGGTTCAATAATCACTGAATCCGGTTTTAATATCCCTTTTCGCTCCGCTGCTTCAATCATTTCTAATGCTATCCGATCCTTTACGCTTCCAGCTGGATTGAAATACTCAAGTTTTGCCAGTATTCGCGCTTTAAGTTGATACTTCTTTGCTATATTCATCAACTCTAATAAAGGTGTTTTTCCGATTAATTCCGTCATGTTTTTATATATTTTCATCATCTAGCTCCTTTATCCATAGTCTTATTATACCAAAAAATATCGTATATATGTATCTATTTTTAAAAAGAGAAGCAATTTTTGGTTTGCTTCTCTTTATTTATTAGGTTTTTCCCAATTAATTTTATCAATTACCCAAGCCGTCAATTCATTTAATGATGGATGAATGACCATAGAATCATGAATTGGCATATAAGTACCTAGTGGAGGACAAATGACTCGGAGTTCTTCGATTGATTTAACCTTTCGTTTTAGTTGACTTTCGTTGCATTTATGACTTGAATTCATCAAATAGACAAATGGTTGGACAAGTAAAGCAGCATGAGGACCGACAATATGAACTCCCAGAATCTTCTTTTCCTCCCCGATAATGATCTTCACAAAACCACTATCGCCATGACGAGAGTAGCCCATCGCAATCCCACCAACCACTTCATGATAGTAGTTAGTCCCCGTCCAATACTTTACCTTCATTTCCTTCACTTGACTTTCGGTTAAGCCAACATGAGCAACCTGAGGGTAAGTAAATATTGCCCAAGGAACCGTTGCATAAGATACTTCCTTTTTTTCTTTGGAAAAGAGATTGTTAATTAAGATTTCTGCTTCATAGTTAGCTTTATGTCTAAATTGATATTTTCCATTAATATCACCAATAGCCCAGATATTGTTTCTTGAAGTTTCTAAAAATTGATTTGTGATAATCCAACCCCGCTGATCGGTTTTGATACTAGTATTCTCAATCTTCAACAAATCGCTATTAGAACGAATTCCCGAAGCGACAAATATTTCTTCGCTAACAACAATCTTTTGTTCTTTGCTATGGTTATCTTCAATTACGATTTTCTTGCTACCCTCTTCAAGATATACCGATAAAATACGATGATTAGTAAAAACATCAATTCCCTTATCAATAAATGTTTTTTCAACAAGCTCGCTAATTTCCTCTTCTTCAGTAGCGATAATTCTTGGACGCATTTCCAAAAGCGTCACTTTACATCCATAAGCAGAAAATATGTGAGCAAATTCAGTCCCTATTGCTCCACCACCAATGATAACAAGGCTTTTCCAGATCTTTTTCGGGTATTTATCGCCAAAAAACGTTTCTGGAGTGAGATAACCTGCTACCTCTAGTCCTGTGATTGGCGGAACAAAAGTCCTTGCACCGGCAGCGATGATAATCTTTTCTCCCGTAATCGTTTCAGAGTAATTTCCATCCTGATCTTTCACCCTTATTGTAACATCATCAACAAATTCTGCAGTTCCCTTATAGATATCTAGATTTTTCTCCTCAGAAAACTCTTTTTCAATTTTTTCACTATAATTGATTTGTTTCCATAGGCGTTTAGATATTTTTTCCCAATTAATGATCGGCGATTTAAAATCTAATCCTATTCGCGTTGCTTCTTCTGTTTCACGAATTAAATCAGCAGGATAAACTAACATTTTAGATGGGATACAGCCTTTTGTTAAACATGTGCCGCCAAATTTGTTTTTTTCGATGATTGCGCAATGATATCCTTGAGCCAAAGCCTCTTCTAAAACCATTAAACCAGCACCTGTACCAATAATAATTAAATCATATTTTTTCATCCACACCCCTCTTTTTTATCCTTTCTTACATTTTTTCAAATTGCTCTTTTGTCACACCGCAAATAGGGCATGTCCAATCATCAGGAATGTCTTCAAAAGCAGTTCCTGGTGCGATACCACCATCTGGATCACCAACTTCGGGATCATAAATATAACCGCAAATAATGCAAACATATTTTTCCATATCTTTTCTCCTTTCTCATTTCTATTTCTTAAAAAACTTTTTTTCCCCAATCGCGCATCTCATTATACTATAATTAGATTTTTATTTGTAAATGATGCATTATTTTTTTCTCTCTTCTTTTTTTATCACAGAAAAATCCACATGACAATATCCAAAAGGATTCTTCTTCAGGTAGTTTTGATGATAGTCTTCTGCTTTATAAAAATGGTTTAGTTTTTCCACTTCAACCCTGATTTTTTGTTTGTATTTTCTTTGCTCATTCGTAATAAATTCTTGGATAATCTTCTTATCTTCTTCCTCAATATAGTAAATCCCTGTTCGATATTGATGACCATAATCTCCCCCTTGATGATCAACAGTAAACGGATTGATGATTCTGAATAAATGTTCTAATAGTTGGGTTAGTTGAATTTTCTCTTCATCATACACAACTTTTACTGCTTCCACATGACTTGCACGATGAGCTTTTAAATCTTCATAAGTTGGGTTTGCGAAATTACCATTTGCATATCCCACCTCTGTATCTAAAATGCCTTCTAATAGTTGGTAGTATCGTTCTACTCCCCAAAAGCAACCACCCGCCAAATAAATCGCTTTTTCCATTTATTACCTCTGTTTAATCATCCTGTTATTGATTTTTATTATATCATATTACAGCCAATAAAAAAATGAATATGAGTTATCTAGCTCACATTCACTTTTATAATACAATAATTTATCTTAAATTATCCTTTTTGATTTAATTCCTAATAAATCATCCAATGTACAATTCAAGATATCCGTTAGAGGAACTAACAAATCAATCGTCGGTAATGATTGATTGTTCTCCCATTTTGAAATTGATTGTCGCGAGATTTTTAAAATACTAGCGACTTCTTTTTGGGTTAATTTACTCTTTATTCGAAAACTCTGTAGTTTCTCACCAAAAGTAACAACACCCATTCACTTGACTTTTCCTTTCAAAATTAATTTTTTTCAAATTATCAAACCCCCTTTCTCGGCAATAAAAAAGCACCTCAAAGAATAGAAGTGCCAATCATTTCGTTGGATTGCCTAAAAAGAGACCGTTTTACTTATACATTTCCTCTTTTAAAATTCTACTTGAAAGTAGATACATTACCTCTATTCTTTTTAAACGATTTTTTTTCATAATGTACCTCCTTTCTGTGTTTAAGATACTTCTACTGAAATTATACTATTTTTATTCTTCCTTGTAAAGCACCTAATGGTTGCTTTTAAATAAGCTAAGCAAAAATCAACCATATTACTCGGAAAGTCTTCCACACAAAAGAGCAAACACTACCTGATAGGATTATTTCACTAATTTTATATTTCTGCTTTACTCTAGTTCTAAATTACTTTTTAATTTTATATTTTAAAAGCATTTCTTTATCTTCTGGACTGACGCGAAAACTATCCTGACATTTTTGAATGCCCTTGTTAATAGTAAATTTATTTAAATGATGGCGTTCTAAATACCTAAGTGTTTTTTCTCTTTGTTTAATAAAGCATTCACAAAGCAACCAAGCATTCATCATATTAACATAGTAATGTTCTTCTTCAGTAAATCGATCCAATAAATCGAATATTTTTTCGATATATTCTTCTTTTTCAATAAATTTAAATAAAATAGACATTCCGATTCTTCGTACAAATGGTTTTTCACTTTGAATATAATCTAATACTAAATTAAAATACTTTTCTTCTTTTCCTTTTACTTGAAAAGACAATAAATCACAAGTTGCCCAGTTATCCGCTTTAGCACCATAGATATTCAAATACTTTACCTGTAAATCGAAATCATCTATCCTGCTAATTAAAATTCCATTAATAACGGTATTTTCAAAATACTCCCAAATCATCAAATCTAAAAAAGACAAATAATTTCCTTTTGCTATTTCCTTCGCTAGTTTTCTAATCTCTCGATTTTTCATTGCTAGAACAGGCATCTCTGTATTTAATAAATTTTTGCTCCATTCGATTTTTTCAAAATTGCAAAAGGTCTTCAAATACTCTTGAAATTCCGGGATATCCTTCTCTTCCCACAAATCTTTTACTAATTCCATATTCTACTCTTGTATAAGGCTGATATTTTCATTTATTCACGTTCTTTCTTTAATCATCCGTTGGTTTATCCGTATCTATTTCTTCTAATTGATAAAATGTTTGTTTCGGTCCGGTATCATTCATCAATACCTTCCCTTTCAATCTAAGCAAAGTAAAAGCAACATATAAATCACCAACACAACCGCTAAAATGGATAGCGAAAATGAATACTAGCGCTAAATAGATAGAATTTGCGGGAATTACTATTAATATCGGAATTAATAGAATAGAAAACACAATAAATGGGGCAAGAACAGCGATTAATGCCACTTTCTTGCTGACATAGATATGGGGAACCCCACAAAATGCCACGGATAATGTCAAACCAAAAGTTAATTTTTCTTTTGTATAGATTTTATAGACAAATCCGTGAGTTAATTCATGCAAAACAATATAAGAAATCATTCCTATCATTAAAACCAAAATAAATGGTAACGATAGTTTGATAGGTAAGGCTACTGGTTTGAATAAGAGAAAAGAAACAACAGCAAGGGCCAGCATCAGTATTGCCGCTAAATTAAATAATAGTATTGTTTTCCTATTCTTGGCATCAATTACCTTGATTTTTTTATATCCAAGCGGAAGTTCATGGTAATAGTTTTTCATCGCTAATCACCTCGTTATTTGATTGCCTTCATAAAATCTCTGATGGCTACTTCTGCTAATTTATCCATTCCTGTTTTATTAGGATGAGCAGAATCAACCAAATATTGATTACTACTAGCTCTAGAAAAAGCAGTACTAAAATCAAAGAGAGTAAAGTTATTTTCTGTTGCATATTTTTGAATGACTGCGTTGTAGTTTACCTGTTCAGTTTCGGTATATAACGGAATTGATGGTAATGTACAAAGAATAATTTCTGAATCAGGAGAACTGGTTTTAATATTTTGAATCATCCGTCCATATGCTTCGTCAAATTGAGTTAAACTTATATAAGGACTTGGGGCATCATTGGCACCCATGAAAATGAGAATAACCTCTGGTTTAATTTCTCCAATATATAAATATTGCAATCTTGTCATCGTGTGAGCTGCTGAACTTGAACTTCCTGCAACTGCACTTCCAGACCAAGCATTGTTAACCAGTAATTTCATTCCATAAGCGTTAATGAATTGCATCCACCATGTTTGATTGACATCTGTCAAATCCGCTGTTGGATAAGGGTAGAAATAGGAAAAACCACTAGGAATATAGCCTAAATAAGTGGTGATACTATCTCCTAAAACGCTGATAGTCTTCCCTGCATAGGATTTTTGACCCTCTGTGTAAGTAGGGAAAAAGGTCGTATCTTTGGTAATATTATAAATAGTTTCTTGGTTTTCACCAACCCACCCTGTAAAGATGTAGCCTTCTTTGAAAGGAGCTGTTGGGGCAATAACAAATCCTCCTTTTTGAACAGTCTTCTCAATAGTTTCCGTTTCACTCATCTGAAAAGTTGCAACTACATAATTAGGAGCATTAGCTTCCGCTAAGGTTGCTTTCACGATTCCATCAGCAGAAGTTCGAATAATACAATAATAAACTACACTTGGATCTGCTTTTAACGTTGCCGTTATCATCGCATACCCTGCAGAAACGATGGATATTGATGAATATATACTGATAGTCGCTACCTTGGTATCAGAACTTACCCAATCGTAGTTGGTTACAGAAGTTGTAACAGCAGTTGATGGAAATTGGGGTTGATATACATAACCTTTCCCGCTAGAATGAGGATTTTTATTTATTCTGTCAAACTCTATTCCCCGAGCGGGACTTGTAAATTGATTTTGCTCAGTTTTTACCCATCGACTGTATAAAGTAAGGTTGCCTTTAAAACTGCTTTCAATTTGAGTGATTTCATATAACGAGATTTCCGATAAAAACCATCCTGAAAACTGATAACCTGTTTTTGTAGGTAAAGGTAGAGCTCTCTCTTCAGAAGGTCGATATGTTGTCATATCTAGGGATAACCGAGTAGTTCCATCATAAAAGGAAATGGCGTATTCTTTTTCAGTAAAGACTGCAACCACATCCATATTTTCATGAACCTTTGTAAAAGCCTTGTCCCAGTGGCTAAAGTTTTCATTCTCACGATTAGAAACCGTTGGAGCCGTCGCACTTAAACCATGGGCAACCATTTCTTCCTTCAACAAATTCCCTTGATCATCAAAAAAACGTACCTGATACTGATTAATCTCAAATTGAGCAGTGATAGTTATATCACTGACAATTGACGAGCTATCTTTATCCCAACCAGTAAAATGGTATCCAACCGGAGCAACAACTTCTGGTGCAGTAGCTTTTCCAAGATACGAAACGATTTCTTCTTTTAATAATACTCCTTGTCCGTCAACAAAACGAACGAGATAAGTATTCTTTTCAAATTGAGCTGTCACAATTAAATCCCCAGTAATTTGTGAATAGTCTTTGTCCCAACCAGTAAAGTGATAGCCTAAAGGACTAATTACTTCAGGAGCTGTTGCATTCATATTATGAATAACTTGTTCTTCTTTTAAGATTTCTTGATTGATTCCTTGAAAAGTCACTGACCATATTTTAATATCATATTGTGCTGTTAGAATAAGATCTTTGGTTGCAATAGTAAAGTCTTCGCTCCACCCGATAAAAACATAGCCCTCACGAACAGGGTTTTCAGGTGCAACAATCGTTTCCCCTTGCGATAATTCTACTTCCAAAATAATTGTATCATCCCAATCAACAAAGCGAATCTGTACTTGTTTTTTGTGACAACCAACAAGCAAAAATAAGAAGGTGATGAGAATAAATGTTATCCATTTTTGTTTCATGATTAATCTCTCCTTAACTTAAATCGTAACAAAACTCCCAGTAAAAGTAAAGAAAAAAAGGATAGCAAAAAAGCATCCGTTATGATAACGAATGCTTCACTCATTCCTATTATTCAAAAACAAGAGAACCAGTAGTGATAATATCTCCACTAACGCGGTCAAAAAGAAGAATTAAATTATTACTAAATTGAATAGATGTCATGGTTCCAATTGGGAATGTAACACCACCAAAAACAACACTCGTTAAAAGGTAATCTCCAACTCTGATTTTCATTGTTGATTCCATTCCTGTTGGCATCGCTCCAAATATTTCTCCAGGTATCGAACCATTTTTCGTGATTTCAATAAATTCAGGTCTTACACCTAAAACAAAATCACCATTGACTGGAGTATAATTTTTCATTAATGTATCATCTTCTTCTTTTACTTTAGCGATATGATATTTAAACTTTACATCCTTATTCCCTTTTTCAACGTACTTTTTATCTTTCAATTTTTCTTTTTTCTTTGCTATCTCTGTTTCTCTAATTTGGTCACGTTTTTGATACCATTTTTCCAGATTAAAAGTTTTATTAGGAATAAACTTAGCCTGCAAATTATCTAAAATTGATATAGATATCGAACCATCAGTATTTTGATTTCCTCTACCTTCGATAAAATTAATCGATGGATTTCCAACGAAGTCAGCGATGAAAATATTTAATGGATAATTATATACCCTCAATGGTTCATCATATTGTTGGAGAACCCCATTGTCAATCAAACAAATCTTAGTAGCTAGTGTCATAGCCTCCATTTGGTCATGAGTTACATAAACAAAGGTTGATTTTGTTTCAACATGTAAACGTTGTAATTCATACCTCATTTCTAAGCGAAGTTTTGCATCAAGATTTGATAGTGGTTCATCCATGAAAAGGACTGTAGGACCAGGAGCAAGTGTTCTCGCAATTGCTACTCGTTGTTGCTGGCCTCCTGATAATTCAGCAGGATAGCGATCCATAAACATTCCCACTTTCACAATCCTTGATACTTTTCGAACGAGTAAGTCAATTTCTTCTTGATGTAATTTTCGTTCTTTATAGACAACCTTATTCTGGATAACAATTTCATTCTTATCGTTCAGTGTTTCACCTTTTTTGATATGCTTTTGAATAAGATTCTGTAGTTTTGTCTCTAATTTAGAAATAATTTCCTCCATTCTATCCTTTGCATTAGCAACATCAATTTTATAAAGTCGTTTTGCTGTATAGATAGACATTGAATAATTATCGATAAATTTTAGATATGCTTTTTGGGAATCAACTTTTCCATCTTTATCTTTACAATCATCAATCAGTTCAATGATTTTATCTGGATGTTTTAACGCTTGAATTAATTGTTTCAATGTTTGAACTTCAAAATCTATTAGTGGCAACTCTTCCTTTATATTTCCAAGACCAAAAGCAATGTTTTGATACACTGTCATATTTGGCCATAACGCATAGTTTTGGAATAAAAAGCCAACTCGTCTTTTATTTGCAGGAATATTAATTCCTTTTTCACTGTCAAAAACAACCTTGTCACCTATGATAATTTTACCGCTTGTCGGTGTTTCTAAGCCAGCAATCATTCGTAGTGTTGTTGTCTTTCCACATCCTGATGGTCCAAGTAAGGTGACGAAAGCATTGTCTTCAATAACTAAATTTAAATTTTCAACGGCATAAAAATCTTTCCATCTTTTAGTAACATTAATTAATTCGATTCTCGGCATTATCATTTTCCTCCAATTCCTTTGTCTAGTGAGGCTCCAGTGAGTTTATTTAATACTCCATTGCTGATTAATATAGTAATAATTAAAATTAAGTTGATACCACATGAAAAGGCAGTCAGTCCCATTTCATCAAAATAGTCTAGTGATGTAGCAAGGACAAAGCCTTGAGTACATAACAACATGAATAGCGATAGTTCTCGTAGACATGTCATAAAAGGTAACATATATCCACTAATAATCGATGACTTTTGAATTGGAATAATAATCCTGAACATCCGTTTATGCCATGGGATATTTTGAATATAGGCAGCTTCCTCAATCTCAGAGCTCAGTTGGAGCATCGAGTTTAGAGAACTTCGGCTAGCAAACGGAATGTATTTTACTGTCCCAACGATGATTAATATCCAATAAGTATTAAACAAATTAAAATATTTATTAGAGAACAATACATAGAAAGCAGCTCCAACGGCAATAGAAGGCATCAAATAAGGTAAGAATGCCACAGTATTTACATAACTTGCCCATTTACTTCTTCTATTTTTTGAGACAGCATAACCAACTAGCGTTCCTATAGTCCCCGCACAAAGCGAACATGCTACAGAAACTAGCATGGTGCCCCCATAAGCTCTCCAGATCATCCGATTATATAAAATTCCTTGTTGACCAAACAGTGAAGTATCCATGGTATCTTTTGTAATCCACCATTTGGTTGTAATATTGCTTAGATCCCCAGAATATAGGAAACTATAATCTCCTGGATTAGGCAAGAATGTTTCTAAGCCAAAAGAAATAATTGGAAAAATGCTGGTAAAGAAAGTTAACACAATAAAAATAATAGCAATAGTGTATTTACTAATTTTCCCTAAATTAATTTTACTGATTTGCCCAGATTTTCCAGTCACAGTTGTGTAATTTTTCCTGCTCTTCAGTCCCATCTCGTTTAATATCAAAATGGCAACACCAAATATCATCATAATGATGGCAAGAATAGAGGCTTCTCCCGTATACTTATCATTCATCGAAACATATTTGGTTGACAGCGTTGAAAGTTTCAAATAATGGGGAACAGGATAGCTACCTACAGCACTACCAAATACCAATAAAATTGTTGATAAGATGGCTGGTTTAACCATTGGCAATGTAATTCTAAACATCGTTTTACTTTTTGGTGTATTTAGAATTGTAGCCGCTTCTTCCAGATTGGCATCCATATTCCTAAATATACCACCTATCAATATGTAAGCAAAGGGGGCGTAGTGAAGTCCCAATACAACTGCTGAAGGAAATAAACCAACACACCACCAAGCAGGCATGGTAATATTGAATAAGGATGCTAGTAAGCCATTTGCTGTTCCCGTAATAGCATTACTATTAAAAAGATTTTGCCATACAACTGCTAATGTCCACTGTGGCATGATATATGGAAAAATAAAAATAGAACTAAGATATTGTTTGAATTTAAGATTGGTTCTTGTTACTAAAAAAGCAAAAATACCACCATATAGAATTGAAATGATACAGGAAAGAATTGCTAATTTAATTGTATTCCATAAAGGTATCAATAAATTAACCTTTACAAGTTTGCTTGTAAATAAATCAACATAGTTTATTAATGTAAACCCCTCTACCCTATTGGTTAGGTTTGCATCAATAGTGCCGGGATGAATTCTCATAGTATCGGCTATAATTGCAATGACAGGACTAATGGTTGTAAATGTTAGAACAATACCAAATAATAATAAAATAACATTTTGTGGTTTGGAAAAAAATGTTTTTGCTTTATTTATCCTAATAGTTCTTTTCATTGAACTAGTTTGGGGAGTATATTCCATATATTCTATCTCCTTTATATAAAAATTAAAGGTGTTTTACAATTGCAAAACACCTTTAAGAGTAATCTATTTTTATGCTGGTTTATACTTAGTTAATAATTCTATCCAGCTACCTACAGTAAAGGCTACTTCTGCACAATATTCAGGATCTTCAAGAACTAGTTTACCAGTTGTAGTCCACCATTCATATCCTCTATCATTCTTACAGTCAAATTCAAGTCCGCCAGCAGTTTTATGTTTGTATACTGCTTCATTTAATGCTGCTAAGTCAGGATTTGATGAATATCCGCCCATATCAGCACCCCAAGCTGAGAATCCAGCAATCTTACCTGCATCATCTGCAGCTCCTTCGTTGATAATTGTCATATAAGCAATGAAAGCACAAGCTGTCCAAGGAAGTGGTGAATTGTCAGTAACAAATAAGTAATGGCAATATCCATAGCCGCCGATTCCTTGATAAGTTACGTTGTTGTATAGACTTTCTCCTTGTTGATAAGCAGCAATAGTAATATTGTTCTTAGATACTTCTGCTGTTTCTTCTATTGAACGTAGTTTTGAATAAACTAGTAAACCAAATTTGTCAGTGGCAGATTTTTGCACTAATGTATTACAAATTGGTCCATCATCAGTTTGAGCATTATAAGATTCAACCCATAATTTAATCCATGCCAAGGCATATTTTCCATTAGGGCCCAATCCTAAATCAACTGCATCTTGAGCTAAAGCATTGATAGTTGTATCGAAATATGCTTTTTCAGAAGCTGGTAATACTTGATAAGCATCCTTCAAATAAGTTGCATATTTTTCTTGTGTTAACATATACAAGAAGTTTTTACCAACGATTTCAGAATCAATATCCATGTATAGTCCATGTTCTCCTTGAGCAACAAAGTCCCAACAATTATCAAACACTTTATTACCCGTATTATTATACATAAACACTTTATTTAAAGTTTGAAGTGGCAAGAATCCTTCATAATCATTGATATCAATTTTATTGGCTTTTGCCCATTCTTTTGGAATGAAGCGATCCAAAACGCCCGTATTAACCATTTTAGATTGAATTTGGTTACCATCTTGAATCAATGTCATTGCAAATGTTCCCACTTCTTTACGACCATCAGTAGTTAATTGGTCAAAAATCTTATTATTTTTAGGTTGTTGCCAATCAAAATCCATGGTATAACTTGGATTTAAAGTTTGTAAATACTCAATAAACTTAGGAAGTGCTTTTTTACCTCGGCTTGAGTTACCTACACCATAAAATTTCTTACCATTTGATTCTTCAATTGCTTTTCGACACAATTCATCAAAATCCATCTTTTGAGCTTCTAAAATAATTTTTTCAGTTTCACTCTTTTCTTTTTTTGTACTATCGCCACAGGCAATTAGAACAAAACACGAAAACACAACTAGCAAAAGCGCTAGGATTTTACTAATTTTCATTTTTCTCTCCTTTTCTTTTTTTATGAAAACGCTTTACGTTAACAACTACATTATACTCCTATGTTTTATTTTTTGCAATCAAAAACTGATTTTTTTGATTGTTATCATCGCTATTAAAGCTGATAATGTAATTCATTAAATAATTTTCAAGAAAAAAATAAATCATTGTAATGTTTACAAATATTACTTTTAATTTTGTTTTTTGATTTTTTTGCTTTTCTCAGATAATAAAAATCCTTTAATTTCGATTCTGACAACAGTTTAATATTTATCTTTCTACACGAAGAAAACGCAGCAGACAGGAAATATTGGTCTTACATTTGCGTTTTAGCGGTAATCACATCGTTTTTCCCAATTTTTGAAGCGATTTTTATTCTACCAAATTAATATCAAAATACCATTTAATCAAGGTAAAAATATGTCTTGTTTCTACCCTTTGATCTAAATATATTAACCGCCCTCCATTTAGTCTTTAAATACTTTTTTCATTTTCAGGATATTTTTTGGTAACAATCGGCATAGTTAGTAAAGAAAAATTAGATGAGTTTATCCGATAGGTATTTGTTCCATCCCCTTCGATTTGTTCTGGATTTGTGAAGTACAACTCGCTAGTTCCTCGTACCTCGACTCCTAATAAACTCGTTATGTTAATATGAATCTTTATTTTTGTAAATACATTAACTGCTTTCTTATTGAAGAAAGGACTATCAATAGGAGTAATTAAATTGATGATGACATTATTACGTTTAGTGTGCTCATTATATAAAATAAACACTTTGCTTTCTTCTAATCCTGAACCAGAATAAAATTCATAAACTTGCTCTTCCCTTTCAAATTTTAATTTTGTGAAGGTAATCTTAGAAACCATCTTTCCTTCAATAACACGAAAAGGAATTTTTATTGAAATGAAACTATATTTAGAAGGATTGGTATAGATATCTTCTTCTTGAATATTCGCTTCCATCATATGAAAATCCATAATCCGTTTAGTAAGAAGGCGATCAATGTATCGTTGAGATTCATCATAAATTAACATTCGATCCATAAATTCAATAATCGAATAATTTGTAGAGGCAAATTGCAGGTCACGGAATAATTCAGCACGCCGATTATTATCATCATTAATCTGACTAACTGTCTTATTATGAAGTAAAATCAACAAACTAAACAATGTTGATGAACAAAAAGAAGAAAAAGCAACAAATAAGGTAGCAATACGAATACCGATAACATTAAAGGTCTGTTCCAGGTAATCGCCGATGATGAGTAAAATAAACGAAACAGTAAAAACGACAATGCTCACAATCAGCATAACAACGATAATATTATTTGGTTTTTTTAAATTCATAATTTTTCTCTCCTTTATGTTTCATTTGTTTATTATTTACATATTATATTATAGCATCTATTCATTTTTTTTGAAATACAATTTAAATATGATTAATTCATATTTAAGATATTTTTTATTTTAAAATATTTCTGTTTCTTCATCAAATATTTATTAAATTTGTACATCCAAT
>JAAYBG010000095.1 GCA_012718985.1 Acholeplasmataceae bacterium | reverse complement strand
CCCGTAAAACAAAAGCAAATAAAAAATAAATCTATTATTAAAAAATGTTAAGGAGAATTATAATGAAAGATTTTGAAATTTCCATTATCAAAACATTGCGAGAATTATCAACACCATTTATTGATGGACTATTGCAAACAATCACTTTTTTAGGAGAGCAATATGTGCTCATCGCCGTTCTTGCTGTTGTTTACTTTGTTTTTGATAAGCGAGCAGGACAAAGAATTGCTTATTCTATCTTTACATCAATCTCTCTAAATGGAGCAATCAAAGGAGTTGTAAAGTATGAGCGGCCGTTTGTTTATGACACGAGTTATGAACCAGTAAGAGTTGAAACCGCAACTGGATATTCTTTCCCAAGCGGACATACGCAAAACTCTTCCGTTACTTACATTTCACTCGCTTTACAAGCGAAAAAGAAATGGTTATTCTGGGTAGTGGGAATTCTTATTTTCTTGATTGGGATTTCTCGAGTAGGTTTAGGCGTTCATTATCCAAAAGATGTCTTATTTGGATGGATATTGGGAATTGGTTGTGCCTTTTCAGGAAACTATTTACATCGTAAATTTGAACATGATTTTAAGAAAATATCGCTTCTTTACGTGATTTCCTTCGTTATTTTCTTGCCATTTGTTTTTATCTTCTGGCATAAAGACTTTTCCGAGATTAAAATCTATCGTGATTTTTATACTAGTTATTCCATGTTTGCTGGTTTTGTTGCTGGTAGCATCTGGGAAAGAAAAGTTCTTGATTTTGATTGTAATGCCCCGCTAAGAAAAAGATTGATTCGTTTGTTGGGTGCTATTATCTGTGTCATCATAACCCAATTCGGTCTTGACAAGGTTTTCCCAGAAGGAGTTATTCTCCTAGATATGCTACGTTACTTCTTAGTATCCTTTGTAACTTTAGGTCTTTATCCCGTATTATTTAAAAATAGTCTATTTAAAAAGTGAAGCTAATAACAGCTCCACTTTTTTTAATAAACAAAGAAATAAATAATACATCTAAAAGACTATTGGTCTATAAAATTAAAAAAGGCTTAATACAAATTGTATCAAACCTATTCTTCCAATAATGGTGCGGGTGACAGGAATCGAACCTGCACTCCGAAGAACTAGATCCTAAGTCTAGCGCGTCTGCCAGTTTCGCCACACCCGCATACCATGCTAGAATATAATAGCATAATGTTACAGTATTTGCAAGTGTTTTTTGTAAATTTTACCCGGCTTTCTCATTCTTCTCGTTATTTTATTCTTCCTTTTTCTTTCATCCAATCAATGGTATCTTTTACAGTATCATTGATATCACGAGGAAGATATCCTAGTTCTTTTGTTGCTTTTTCGTGGCTGAAATTAGAATTTGATAACAAGGTATACAAGGAATAACTAGTATAAAGTGGTGGTTTTTTTCTAATCTTATAATACAATTCAGCAAGTGGAGCTGTTAGTTTAGCAAACCAAATTGGCAAAATTGTCTTAATTGGTTTTCTTGTTGAAAAGGGAGCAATCATTTTAACTAAATCTCGAATGCTGATGTACTTATTTGATAAAATATAGCATTCTCCCCTTTTCCCTTTTTCAATTGCTTGAATAATTCCTTCAGCAACATCTCGTACATCAACAAAGTCATAACCACCATTGACCAAAGCTGTTAATTTTTTATTGAAATAATCCAGTACTAGTTGTGTTAAATGACCCCTTCCGTAGTCATAAGGTCCTATGATTCCTGCAGGATGAATGACAACTGCATCTAATCCTTTTCTTGCTTTCTCTAAAACATAATTAGTTGCCATCGCTTTTGTTTTTGCATATTCACCTTTTACTAAGTCGGGATTAAATTCATCCACCTCAACAATCGTCTCTCCTTTTTTTAATTCCGGAATAGCATGTACACTACTGATATAAATCAATTTATTCGCTTTGTATTCGATAGCTTTATCAACCATATTTTTAGTACCATTCACATTTACATCGTAAACGAGTTTTGATACTCGACTCGCAATCGAAATTAATCCCGCACAGTGTATCACTACAACTTGAGAATCCTCGCTATTAGCAAACAGCGGGTCTAAATCTTCCCGATTACAAACATTTCCAAAAAATATTTTACACCCGAATTCTTCTAATCTTTGTGGGTTTTCGTTTGGCAACACTAAAGCTCTGATTTCAACTTCTTCTGAGCTTAGTTTTTTCACAATAGTATAACCAAGATGTCCATTTGCACCAGTGACAACATAGATGCGTTTCATAATTATCCCTCCCTATATTATAAACCTAACAAAAAAAGTGGTATATATTTATATTATACCACTCTTAATCAAAATAAAGCACCAACACATTTAAGTTAATATGACAATTTTTGGATAATTATCATTTATGATAAAGGTAAGACAGTTCCTTGATAGCTTGTCTCAATATATGTTTTAATCTTTGGTTGTGATAAAGCAGCTATTAAAACTTTAATGCATTCTGCTTGTTCATTTCCCTCTTTGACAGCGATAATATTTCCATAAGTAGCTGCTGCTACACTTAAAGCATCTTCTTGACCTAATAACTTATCTAATGAAACATTAGCACTAACTGCATAATTACCATTAATAACGGCATAATCTACTTCTACTAATTGCGCTGGTAATGCTGCTGCTTCAAATGGCAAAATCTCAACTTGATGTGGATTACTTGTAATATCTTTACTTGTTATCAATAATCCTTTACTTTGGTCTACTTCAATAATTCCCAGTGCTGTTAATAATAATAAAGCTCTTGCATAATTCGTTGTATCGTTGGGCACCGCTATTGTAGCTTTTTCTTTAATGGCTGTTAAAGAATTACTTTTACCTGCATATACTCCTAATGGTTCATAATGAACAGCAAAAACAGAAACCAAATTAGTGTTTTGTTCCTCATTAAAACTATTTAAATAAGGTAAATGTTGAAAGAAATTGGCATCAAGTTCGCCTTCTTGTAATGCAACATTAGGTAAAACATAATCATTATAAACCTTAATCTCTAACTTATAACCTTGTTCTTCAATATATTGACGTGCCTGTTCTAATATTTCAGCATGGGGACTTGCAGATGCTCCAATCACTAAAACCTTATCATCAATTTTGTTTTTACTACATCCTGTTAATAATACTACTAAAATAAATAACCATAATCCTAAAATTTTTTTCATGTTTTTCTCCTTTTTATTTTTTATCTATTTTTTTTGCAATCATATCAAATATGACTTGAATTACCTGAACAATTATCACAATAAAAACTAAAACCACGAGCATTGTTTTGGTGTCAAAACGATAATAACCATTTTCAATAGCAATATTACCTAAGCCACCACCACCAACTGCTCCGCTTAAAGCACTATAACCGATTAACATAATAATCGTAATCGCTAATCCTCTAACAAGAGAAGGAATCGCTTCTACTAAATAAACCTGAAAAATAATTTCAAAGTTATTACATCCAATGCATTTTGCTGCTTCGATAACCCCTTTATCCACTTCATTCAAAGAAGTTTCTGTTAGTCTCGCTACAAAAGGAATCGCTCCTATAGCAAGGGGAATAATCATTCCTCTCACACCAATCGAAGTTCCAATTATTGCCCTCGTAAAAGGAATTAATGCGATTAATAAAATGATAAAGGGAATTGATCTGCCTAAGTTGATAATGATATTTAGACCCTTATGAATCGTTTTGTTAGGAAATAACCCATCCTTTTCTGTAGCTAAAACCAAAACGCCAATTGGCACACCCACTAAGTATGCAATAATTGTTGAAAAAGCAACCATTAATAATGTATCAACAATTCCT
>JAAYBG010000013.1 GCA_012718985.1 Acholeplasmataceae bacterium | reverse complement strand
CCTTGCGCTTCAACAACAGCATTTGCCATTGTTCCGACGATTAATTTAACTGAACGAATCGCATCATCATTTGCTGGTATTACAACATCTACTTCATCTGGATCACAATTTGTATCGACTAATGCAAATACAGGGATTCCTAATTTACGCGCTTCCGCAACTGCATTATGTTCACTCTTTGGATCAACAACAAACATTGCAGCAGGAAGACCTTTCATATTTCTAATACCGCTAAAATATTTCAATAATCTATCTTTTTCTTTATTGATTAAGATAACTTCTTTTTTAGGTAAAACTTCGAAAATTCCATCTTCTTCCATTTTTTCAATTTCAAAAAGACGAGCTATACTCTTACGGATTGTCTTATAATTTGTTAATGTACCCCCTAACCAACGTTGATCAACATAATATTGACCGCATCTCGTCGCTTCTTCTCTAATAACATCTTGTGTTTGCTTTCTGGTACCAACAAATAAAACTGTTCCATTGTTTTGAACAATGGTAAATAATTGTTTGTAAGCTTCTTCAATTAACGCGGCGGTTTTATCTAGATCAATGATATAGATACCATTGCGTTCACCAAAGATATACTCTTTCATTTTAGGGTTCCAACGGCGAGTATTATGACCGAAATGAACTCCTGCTTCTAGCAACTGATTTTTTGTAACAACTGACATTTTTTAAATTCTCCTATTTTTATTTTGTTTGGCCTCCACTATTTTCTTCGAAAACCGCCTCATTCATAGAATGCACTTGACGACCTTCTCCAATAGTGTGTGTATTTTTTATTGCCTCACATATTATAACACAAACATTTATTATTTGCAAACATTTTTTTCACCGGCAAACCATTTTTTTCAGGACTGCTGAATTACTATTTATCAATCGCTTTTTCTACTTCTAAGTTTGCTTTTTCTTCTGGTTTTGGTGATTTTAAAAGATTCGTTTTCGTAAGTATTTTTATAAAGAAATCGATTAATGGACCATAAATCAATACCGTAATCACGGAAGCAATTCCAAATACTCCCCCTAATAACCAACCAACAGTAAAGAATATTGCATCATTAACAATCTTAATATAAGCAAATCGCCAGTTCGTTTTTTCTTTAATCGCAATCAAAATTCCTTCGAAAGGCGAAAGACCGACATTGGCATACATATATAGCGCTATTCCAAATGTACCTGATAAAAAAGCCAACGCTAGTATTAGTGCACTTCCCCAAAAAGAATTCGGAGCGGGTAAAATCCCTAACTGAAGAATCAAATCAATCAAAGGTCCTAATAATAAAGCCATAATAAATGTCCCTAATCCGATTGACTTTCGATTAACAAAGAAAATGATTATTAAAGCCACCAGATTGGAAATCATAATGGATACACCCACTTTTATCTTGAAGAATGTCGCTACGCCCTGATTAAAAACCATTAACGCATCACTACCATACTTTGCCGTGACAAGCATCGCTCCCCCCAAAGACATGAAAATAATACCTACTATAAGGACAATAATGTTTCTATAATATTTTTTTATAATTTCTTTTGCTTTCATTTCTACACCTTTTTCAATCGCTTGTGTATTTTATCATAAACAACAAACATTTCCAAGAATTATTTGTTTTTTCTATTGGTACTACCTATACCGCCTTCTCTTTTCTTCTCTATTTCCATTTCTTGATCAACAGTTTGATATTGTAAGAAAATTCCTTGAGCAATTCTATCTCCTTTAGATAGATGAACTTCTTGATCGCTTGTATTTTCAATGGCAATCAGAATATGTCCTTCATTATCAATGTTATTATAATAATCACTATCGATAATTCCTACTTGATTTTTCAATCGCAATCCCTTTTTAAAGCCTAAACTACTACGAATAACTATCATTAAAAATTCATTATCCGGCATATATACTTTGATACCTGTATCAATAATTGTTGTTTCACAAGGAAGCAGTATTAATTCATAGGGAAGATAAAAATCATAGCCAGCAGCATTGGTTGTCGATCTTGTTGGTAATTTTATTTCTCGATAGTCCTCATTTGTTCTTTTCTTTAAGTATTCCTTTTTTGTTACCACTTCAAAACCACGCATATGATTACTCCTCACTCTTTTCTTTATTTATTTTTGCTTTTGGATGATGTTTAGTATATTCTTCTTTTATTTTTTCTAACGATACATGGGTATAAATTTGAGTTGTTGATAAATTTACATGTCCTAATAATTCTTGGACACTTCGTAAATCAGCTCCATTATCAAGCAAGTGCGTAGCAAAGGAATGACGAAACATATGCGGTGAAACCTTCAAACCAGTTGAGGCCTTTTCTGCTAGGGTGTTTAAAATGACTCTTACTCCCCGCACTGTTAATTCGCTTCCGCGAAAATTCAAAAATAATTTATCACTGACTTTACCTTTTTGACGTGCCATTAATTCCGATCTTGCAAATTCTAAATAGGTTTTAATCGAAGAGATAATTCCTGGATGAAGAGGAATATACCTTTCTTTAGAACCCTTTCCCATAATGGTAATCGCTTCATTGAAAAAATCAATATCCGCCACTTTCACGGAACATAATTCACTTACCCGAATTCCTGTACCATATAATAGTTCTAATAAAGCAGTATCTCGTTTACCGATTAAACTTTCCTTATCTATACAAGCAAACATAGCGTTAATCTCTTTGGGATAAATTTGTTTAGGAAGACTACGACTTAGTTTAGGCGATGACAACTCGGCAAACAAATTGACTTCTACCATTTTTTCAGCAAGTAAAAATTTATAAAAACTGCGTAGACTGGATAATTTCCGTGCTATTGTCTTCGAACTATATCCTTTCTTTACCAAAGATGATTTATAAAATCGCGGATAGGTTTGTTTCAAAGAAAACAAATCAGAAAAGTCATTTTCTTTAAGAAATTTTCTGAATTCATTAATATCATTGATGTAATTTAACACCGTATATTCTGAATAATTTCTCTCTTGTTCGATATACTCTTTAAATAGATAGACAGCATCAAGTTCTTCCATAAAATTCTCCTTTTAATCTAGAGATCATTTTTAAACTACGCTCTGCATAAGCCATTTTACGACTACTTTTCTTCATTCTCCCTGCTATAGGAATAAAAATGCCATGATTGACATTCATTGGTTGGAAGTGATTATTAGGTGTGTTGATATAGTTGCTTAATGCCCCTAGAGCTGTTTCAGCAGTAAAGTCAAGCAAAGGTTTTCCTTCTAATAATCTCATCATGTTAACAGCAGCAACGAGTCCACTACCAGCACTTTCCAGATATCCCTCTACTCCTGTTATCTGACCAGCAAAGAACAAATCTTCTCGTGCTTTTGTCTGATAATAACGGTTTAGAATCTTAGGAGAATTGAGGAACGTGTTTTTATGCATAACTCCATAGCGAACAATCTCAACATGCTCTAACCCCGGAATCAATCGAATGATTCGCTTTTGTTCGGGCCATTTTAAATGAGTCTGAAACCCAACAAGATTATATAAGGTTTTTGCTGCATTATCTTGGCGTAATTGTACTACAGCATAAGGTTCGACTAAGGTGATAGGGTGAGCTAATCCTACTGGTTTTAATGGACCAAATAGCAGTGTCTGCTCCCCACGAAGAGCGATATCTTCAATTGCCATACAACCTTCAAAAACCTTTAATTCAAAATCTTTAGGCAATACTCTATCTGCTTTTATCAATTCGTTGTAAAAGAGGGTAAATTGCTCCTTAGTCATAGGGCAATTATAATAAGCTGCTTCTCCTTTATCATATCGCGATTTCAGATAAGCAACATTCTTATCTATAGATTCTTCCGTTACAATTGGTGCAACAGAATCAAAGAAATATAAATATTCTTCGCCAAAAAAGTTTTTAATGGCAATACTTAATGCATCACTTGTTAATGGACCGCTAGCGATAATCGTTGGCCCTTCGGGAATTTCAGTTATTTCCTCACGAATGACTTCAATCAAAGGATGATTGCTAATCGCTTCAGTGATGTCATGAGCAAAATGGTCTCTATCAACCGCCAAGGCTCCTCCAGCTTCTATTCTATTTTTATCGGCGCTTTCCATAATTAAAGATTTGAAATTTCTCATTTCTTCTTTTAACAGACCGATTGCATTTTCAATCGATGCAGCTCGTAGGGAATTACTACAAATCAATTCACCAAAAAATGCTGTTTTGTGAGCTGGCGTCATTTTTTGCGGGCGCATTTCCCATAGTTTAACTCGATATCCATTACTTGCTAATTGCCATGCAGCTTCACTACCCGCTAATCCTGCACCAACAACATTCACTACTTTCATACTCTTCACCACTTTACCCATTATACCATAAGTAACCCCTCTTTGCACCATCAAGCATAAAAATCACAACAAAAAAATCCACTTCCCATAAAGTGGATTTCATTTTTTTAACCATTGCAATAATCTTGGATATTCTTCACTTTTCCGATATTCACTTAAATCTTTATCCTCTTCTATATCATTAATTAATTGAGGATAGTGATAAATAGCGTAATAAATGCAATTAGTTGCTTCTTGAAAATTTTGGCTTAATGCGTATACGCATCCTAAATTATACCAACAAAGATAATTTTCTTTATTCTTAGAAATACCTTGCAAGTAATATAGTTTTGCTTGCTCATAATCCTGATAAATATCTTTATAAATTATTCCTAAATTATAATAAGCATGATAATAGCCATCCTCTTTACTAATTTCTTGTTTGTAACATTGAATGGCTTCTTCATATTTTTCAAATCGAGCATAAATAACACCTAAATTATAAGCTACCATTTTCATATTTGCATCAATGGTATAGGCTTTTTTAGTATAATTTAAAGCTTCCTCTAATTTATCTTGTGTCTCATACAGAGAACCCAAGTTTAAATTTGCCCAAAAATGATCAGGTTTCAAAGCGATTATTTTTAAATAGCAATCTTCCGCTAATGTAATTTCTTGATTGAGTTCATACATTTCGGCTAAATCAAGCATCATATCAGTATTAAAAGCATCAAGTGACAATGCTATTTGCATATTGGTAATTGCCAGAGGGTAATTTTCATTTTTTTCGTACCAAAGTCCTAAACCATGAAAACCACGAGCATTTTGAGAATCCATTTTAATTACCGATGAAAAAACTTCAAAAGCCAGTGAATAGCTCTTCACTTCCAGATAAAGAAATCCTAAATCAAGAAAATCATCTACAGTGGAATCAATAAGAAATGCTTTTTGGTAGATGGTGATCGCCTCTTCTATTTTATCCTCGGCGATCAATGTTCTTGCTTTCGCAATCAATAATTCGTATTCGCTCATAACACAAAGTAAACAACCAGTACAGAGATTAAGTTGTTTAAAAAATGAATTCCCATCGGTACGAAGATATTTCGCTCAGATTTATAATAACTATAAGTAATAACAAAAGCCAAAGGTAAGTATTGAAAGATATAAATAATATTATCGCCACTAGAAACGTGAATCAGAGAAAACACCAACGTAGAAGCGATAATAGCTACAATCGGTTTTAATTTGAATTTTTCTTCCAATGTACCAAATAGCAATTTTCTAAATAAAACTTCCTCAACAAATGGTGCAAATAGAATAACACTAATCATCATCGGAACTTTCCCTTTTCCAAATAGAGCATCATTGATAATTTGCTGATTCTCTGATGTTCCGGTAATTCCTAATAATTCATAGATTGCTGAAACGACTGCTGTTAATACATAACAAGCGACAATACCTAGCCCAATGTAAGATAGATTTTTCTTAAAATCTATTTTAAATCTTTTCCAATCTTCTTGAAAATCATGGCGAAGAACATAGATAAAAAATCCAATTAATGGCAAGTTAAACATCATTTGCACTATTGATAATATTTCTGCATAATAAGGATTGTTTTCATCGAATACGCTCGCTAAAGGACTATTATCAACAATCGATACGGCCATCAATGCACTATAGATATAAATAAAAGTCAATAATAAATATAAAAACATTCCTAACAGTAAAGTGATAAAATATACATCACCTTTTTGCTTTTTCTCAATATTCATAAATCCACCAATTGTCCTCTATTAATTATGTTTATTGTACCACATTTTTACCTCTTTCCCAAGAGATAATAAAAAAAGCGAATTAAAATTCACTTGCGAACTAAAATTCACTTTGATATTTTAAGATTTCTTCAACTTTTTGTAGGCTATTTAAATCATTGATTCCTAGTAAGTATTTGCTATCAGCAACAACAAAAGTCCCTACTTTATGATCTTTGGCTAGTATTTCAACAATATCTGTTAGATAATATTCCTTTTTACTATTGTTGTTATTTACTTTTGCCAGAGCTTCGAATAATAGTTTGATATCCACACAATAAAGACCACTGTTTATTTCTTTGATTTCTAGAATTTCAGGAGTAGCATCCAGCGCTTCAACAATCTTTTTAATTTTTCCGTGTTTACGATAAATTCTTCCATAACCATCAGGATCATCCAGCATTGTTGTAGCGATGGTAAGAACATTCCCTTGTTCTTGATGACAGTTCATCAAATCAGTAATCACCTTTTCATTAATCAATGGCATATCACCAGGGAGAATCAAACTAATACCCTCTTTATCCGCTAAACTCGCTTTGGCACACATCACCGCATTTGCAGTTCCCAATTGCTCTTCTTGTAATACATACTCGACTGAACTATTCAAAATATTTTTTATGTGCTCTTTTTTATATCCTACAACGACTAGGATTTTATCAATACCACTCTTTTTACAACTATTAACTATATATTCTACCATCGGTGTTCCGTTAATCGGATACGCACACTTTGGTATATCCGTTTTCATTCTTGTGCCTTTTCCTGCAGCTAGTATTATAGCATACTTCATTGGTTTCACATCCCTTATAACAAAATTGATAATCCATTCTCGTAAAATACCCTTTGACCATAATCCTGACCAAATTTTCTTACCACTAAACGATATGCTTTACTCATCCAATTCCTACGTTTTTCATGAATATCGCTGGCAACAAAATCAACTAACCTTTCGCGAAATAACGTGAAAACAAACTTTCTTTGTTTTGCTCCCTCTTTACCCATAAGACTAGAAGCATTGACTTGAATTAAGCCCCCGTTATTTTTGATTTCTTTCACTGTTTCCAAATCAAGATAACGATATCGCTCAATATGAGCGATAATCGGTATATATCCTTTTAGGCTAGTTACATAGGCAACTTCACTGATATCAATTTTGTTAGTATAAGAAAACTCTAATAAAATATATTTACTATTGTTTAGAGTGATTAATGTACCCTTATTGATCATTTCAAGAACTTCATTGATTTTATTGCAATGAATTTCTTGACCTAAAAATAACCGAATCGCTTTATCTTTAGTTCGATTTTTTATCATTTGATATTTTTCTTCTATCTCACAAACATTTGCCGTAAAAATATTCTTACGATAATGCGGTGTACAAATTATATCGGTAATTCCTTGCTTAATAGCTTCATCAATCATTGCAAGCGACTGCTCAATGCTTGAACTTCCATCATCGATAAAAGGAATAATATGGGCATGAATGTCAATCATAAACGCCACCCTAGCAATTATTCATCTTTATCTTTGTAACCGTAATATTTGTACGAAGAATATTCATAATATGAATTTGATCTCTTAGGATCATAAAAAGTAAACGCTGCTCCAATGATGTTTACATTATTCAAGCGCAATTGATTAATCGCTTCCGCTACCTGTTTTTTCTTTGTCTTACCATAAACAATTAAAAATAGTACCCCATCTGATAATTGGGAGATGTGAATATAATCGCTGATTAATAACACAGGTGGACAATCAATTAAAATAAAATCAAATTCACTTCTTAATTCTTGAAAGAATTTTTTAATTTTATCACTTGTAAGAATAATAGAAGAATTTTGAATTTCACTACCTCTATTCACTAATGTGACATTTTCATAAGAAGTCTTTTTATACAATTCTTCTTT
>JAAYBG010000094.1 GCA_012718985.1 Acholeplasmataceae bacterium | reverse complement strand
TTTTTATACTTTTATATTCCCTTCACGAACAATATTTAATGACTTTCCTGTCGCATCGAGAACCGTTGAAGGAACATTAGAGATATAAGCTTCATCGGTAACAATGTAATCAATCCAGTCGCCGAACTTTTCTGCGATTTCTTCAATATCATTTATCTCAACCTCGCCACTGATGTTAACAGAAGTAGTCGCCATAATGGAAAAATGATTGATAATCGCTAATGCTATTTTAGAATTAGGCATTCTAAAAGCAATGGTTTCTTTCGCTAGATGGTCACCAACTCCTGGTTTTTTATTGAAAATAATCGTCAATGCCCCTGGCCAGTATTTTTTCATTAAAAACAATACTGCTTCATCAATGGTCTCAACATATTCCTCAACCTGTTTAATGCTACTACATAATAAAGCTAAGGGTTTTCTTTCGCTGCGTTTTTTCATCGCATATATTTTTTCAACCGCTTCTATATCGCTTGCAATAGCAGCAACACCATAAACAGTGTCTGTTGGAAAACAAATCAATTTCCCCTTTAAATCTTCTTTTTCTAGACATAGTAATTCTTTTAATGTTACTTTTTCCATAATTTATATATCTCCTCAAGATAGACGTCGTTGCTTATTTTCCCTTCATTTTTCAAATGCATCAATTCCAACATTATCAAATTCTTTTCTTCATCGCCTACTAAAGAATAATCTACTACAAAACCAGCATCTTGTAAATGCTTTTTAACATCAATACTGCTAATTTCATCATCAACATACCGAGGTGCTTTTTCATATACTTCCTTAGGGCTTTCTTGACTGTCGTTTTGCACCTCTTCTACTTCTGGGACTACTTCAATCCAATCATCGTTATTTTGAGGTGTAGTAGTTTGTTGATTAATAAATTCTTTAAAATCAAAAACGCTCTCTTTTCGAACTTCCTTAGAAAACATTCCTTTTTTTGTAATTGCGAAAATGGCAATAACCAAAGCACAAACACCAATAATCGCTAATGTTACCATGGCAAAAGCATCAAAATTTAAAACACTATCTACCCTTTCAAGCGATACCAATGTTTTTCCTTCATCCTGACCGATAATATCCCCAACAAAAGTGCTTTTATCAAATTTATCCAGAACTGTTAAATGCGCTGGAGATTGAAGATTTCCATCTTTACTATAAATCTTAATCTTTACTTGTTCATAATTACGCCATTTAATTCCTATTAACCGATAGTCTCCCCGACCATCTGGTTTAACTTTATATTCAATGCCATCAATTTCAAAAAATAAATTATAGTCACCAGCTCTAATATTAAAGAAAGAAACCCCATAGGTAGCTTGATTGTTTATAATTCCTTTGACTATGTGAAGGGAATATGTCTCATTTGTATAATTAGTAATCACCGTATATTCACTATACGCCTTATCTACATCAGATAAAAAATTATCTTTAAATATCTCTTGTGGTGTAGATAAAAGCATAAATGATAACAAAAATATTAATATTTTATTCATATCTTCCTCTTTTAATTGTGAATAATAACCACCCTATCATTGCCAGATAAATCTTTAATCACCTTTTTTTTAGCTTCAGGAAAGAATTTATCTGCCAGAACTAAAACTTCTTGCGCTTGGTTATAGCCTATTTCAAAGGCAACAACATAATTGCTATTCATCACAATAGTTGCTTCTTCTAATATTTTTCGATAAAAGTAAAGTCCTTTTTCCCTAGCAAACAAAGATGAGCTTGGTTCGTTTTTCAAAACGATATCTTCAACAAAATCACTTTTATCAATATAGGGTGGATTGGATATCAAAACATCAAACTTGTCTTTTATCCCTGATAATAAATCATTTTGTTTAAACGTGATTTCAACATCATTCATTTCAGCATTTTTTCTGGCAATGTCAATAGCTTTTAATGATATATCAAAAGCGAATACCTCTGCTTTTGGCCTTTGTTTTTTTATCGCAATTGCTATACATCCAGAACCTGTTCCAATATCAACGACTTTCACTTTTTTATCTTTATCGATCTGTTTTAAAACTTCAGTAACCAATATTTCTGTTTCTGCTCTTGGGATTAAAACATCGGGATTAACTCCGATTTTATTTCCATAAAAGTACGTATACCCCAAAACATATTGAGGAGGAACATCATTCTCTAAATAAGCATTTACCTTTTCTTGAATAAATGCTTGATTAAGAACCTCACTATCGTAATTTATGTATAACTCAGAAGGAGAAAATCCTGCCAATTCTCGCACCATCATTACAATAGCACTTTTTTCTTTATTTAGTTCCTCTGCTTTTTTACTATTTATTTGAATCAATTCGCGATAAGTCATCGAAGATATTCCCTATCCTTAATATGAAACATACACAAAACATCATGTTCGATTGTATTGAGGTATGTTGCTATTTCTTTAATTGGTAGTTCACTACAAGTGATATAAAATTTAGTTTCCATATTAACTTTATTGTCTACTGCTACAAATAAATGATTCATGCAGACTCTACCAATCACAGGATATCTTTTTCCTTCAGCAAAAACAACAAATCCCGATAAATTCCGCGAATATCCGTTGCTATAACCAATGGGCAAAACAGCAACACTCATATCTTTAGGGGCAATAAACGCTTCATTATAACCAACAGTTTCTTGAGCTTTGATATTATTAATCGCGATTGGTTTAGTATATATGGTTAGAGCCTGAGTGAAATCGTCATTTGTCTCAAATCCATATATTTGTAAGCCTACGCGAACAAAATTGCCAATCGTAGCAAACCTATATGTTGAAGTAGCAGCACAATGAACCATTTCAAATTTATACAAAGACAAATATTTTTTAAATTCAGATTCTTGTTTCTCTAAATTATTCAAGCTACTAAAATGAGTATATATTCCCTCTATTTTAACCTTTGCACTTTTTAAAAGAGCAATAACTTCTTTGCATTCCTCAACGCTTTTGATTCCTAATCTATTCATTCCTGTTTCAATTTGCAAATGAACTCTTAGATTATCAACTGAACAATGTTCAACAATATCCAATGCTTCTTTATAACTATTTACTGATAGGATTAGGTTCGGATTTTGCTCGCAAAACTCCATTTCATGGGGAAAAATTCCATTCAACACTAAAATATCAGCGGTAATTTGAGCCTCTAATAATCTTTTTGCTTCTTCTATATCTACTACCGCTAAACAGTTAATTCCATGGTCGGATAAATATTTACCAACTTCAATATCACCTAGATTATAAGCATTACTCTTAATAACTGGAATAACTTTTTTATTAGATATTTGATGAATTTTATTGATATTATTTAAAATGGCTTTTAAGTTAATTTGCATTTGTAACATTTAGATACCTATTTTTGGTCTGATAATATTCTTTTTTGATCTTCGGTAATCAACGCATTAATTACCGTGTCAAGTTTTCCTTCCATTACACGATCCAACTGTTGAATCGTAAAACCTATCCGATGATCAGTAACCCGATTTTGAGGATAATTATATGTTCTAATTTTTTCGCTACGGTCGCCGTGTCCTATTTTAGATAATCTTTCCTTACCTTCTTTTTCCAAACGCTCTTCATTCAATTTATCATATAATCTGGCTTGCAATACTTTTAAAGCATTCGTCTTATTTTCATGTTGACTCTTACCATCCTGACATGAAACAACAATTCCTGTTGGCACATGTGTTACTCGCACAGCAGACTTTGTCGTGTTTACACTCTGTCCTCCTGGACCAGACGAACAGAAAATATCTACTCTTACATCATTCATATCCATTTGAACATCAAATTCATCTGCTTCAGGCATAACCAAAACCGTTGCCGTTGATGTCTGAATTCTACCTTGTGATTCGGTTTCAGGAACCCGTTGAACACGATGAGCTCCTGATTCGTATTTCATAAATGAATATACATTGTCACCACTCATCATAAACTCAATTTGGCTAAAACCTCCTAATTCGGCAGCATACGCTGATAATACTTCTATTTTCCAACCTTTTGATTCTGCAAAACGAGTATACATTCTGAATAAATCACCAGCGAAAATATTCGCTTCATCGCCACCGGCAGCACCACGAATCTCAACAATAACGTTTTTTTCATCGTTTGGATCTTTAGGAATCAATAATATTTTCAAATCTTCTATCAGGCTTTCTTCCCTTGCTAGAGTCTCCTCTAAATCCAAAGTCGCCATTTCTCTTATTTCATTATCTTCATCTTTAGTCAATTCTTTTAAATCAGAAATCTGCTTCATTACCTCAATATACTCGTGATAAACAACAACAATTTTTTCTAACGAGCTCATTTCTTTCATTAATGAAGTCATTTTTTTAATATCTTTTACTACTTCTGGTTTTTGTAAATCTTCCCCGATTTGGTTGTACCTTGTTTCAATTATTTTTAATCGTTCTAACATGTGACACCTTTCTTGTTATATAACTTACTCCATCTCTGTAAAACTAGAGCAGTCCCCCCTGAATACTAATTCAAATGAACCCACTTCACCTTGACGGTTCTTCGAAATAAATATATCTGTCTTACGACTTCGATTGCTTGTTTTTTGTTCTAATTCTTCTTTTTTTGTCATCCGGCGATGCAAGAAGATAACAATGTCCGCATCTTGTTCAATACTTCCTGATTCTCGTAAGTCTGACAATAGCGGTATTTGTTCTTCTTCCTTTCGTTGCTCTATTGCCCGTGATAACTGTGATAAAGCCATAATAGGAACATCTAACTCTCTGGCTAATATCTTTAAACCACGAGATAATTTAGTAACTCGTTCATATATGCTTAGTTTGTCTTGTCCCGCAGTTAAAGAAAGAAGTTGTAGATAGTCAATAATAATCAAATCTAATTTTCCTTCTCGTTTTAATTTTCTACATTTTACTTTAACATCTTCTAAATTGCCATTAATTCCTTCATCGATGTACAAATTGCTATCATCCAGTCTTGCTTTTGCTGCCAAAACCCTTGTCATTTCTGTTGGTGTCATATTACCACTTCTAATTTTTTGCAATTGTACATTAGACCTTAAACTCAACAATCTCATAACTAATTGATCAACACTCATTTCTAATGAGAAAAAAGCGACATGAGCTTTTGACTCCAAACAAGCATATGCGGCAACATTCAAGGCAAAAGCAGATTTACCAATCCCAGGACGAGCAGCTAAAATAATCAATTCACCTTTTTGAAAACCTAATGTATATTCATTTAGTTTCTTAAAACCAGTATCTAGTCCTATAACTCCTTTTCCTTGTTTGTTTCTGTTTTCTTCGACAATATACATTACTTTTTCAGTTGCTTCATCAATTTTTACAAACGGAGTTGTCTTTCGTTTATTGACGATTTGGAAAACAATTCTTTCTGTGTTTGCCAGTAAGGCTTCAAATTCAGTTTGACCCGTTAAAATATCCTGACTAATCGTGCTTATAGCAAAATATAGTTCTCTCTCCAAACTCTTTTGTAAGATAATCTCAATATAGGATTCTGCATTTACAATGGTCGGTAAAATATCCATTAAATCAAGCAAGTAATCTTTTCCAATCGCATCAAATTCATTCATTCTTTTTAACTCTTCAACGACTGAAAGATATTCAATTTTTACATGTGATTGATAAAGATTTTGAATCGCTGTAAAGATTTTTTTATTTTCTTGCACATAGAAATCTTGAACGTCCAAACGACTACAATATTCTAATGCAAGCCTTTGGTCAATCAACAAACTTCCTAAAATAAAATTTTCCGCTTCTGCACTATAGGGAATGTTTCTTAATTTTCCATTTTCCATACTCTATTCCTTTTCCACAACATTGACTGTCATAATCGCTTTTACTTCTTTGTGCAGTTGAACGGCAATTTTGTATGTTCCAACAGCATCAATATCTTTTTCGAAAAGCATTTTACGTTTATCAAAAATAATATTATGCTCTTGCTTATACGCTTCAACAATTTGCTTACTACTTACTGAACCAAATAGTTTTCCTTCTTTACCAACATTAACTGCAATTGTAATAGGTTTAGCTTCAATTTCTGCTTTTAATTCATTCATATTTTCTAATAGTTTTTCTGCTTCAATACGTTCTTTATCTTTTTCAATTTCCAGATGTTTTACGTTGTCAGCAGTTGCTAGAATAGCTTGTTTCCCACGAATTAAAAAGTTAGCGTGTCCAGCAGGAATATCGATAATATCTCCCGCTTTTCCTTTGCCTTTCACATCTTTTGTCAGGATTATTTTCATGTTTTGCTCTCCCTTATCTATTATTGTTCTTATCTGTGCTAATAATAGTTCTTTCGCTTCTAATATAGTTACATCTTTAATTTGAGTTGCAGCATTATTGAAATGTCCGCCTCCACCTAGATGCTCCATTAAAACTTGTACATTGATTTCATCAAGACTTCTCGCACTAATTCCAATTACTTTTTCGTCAAGTTTACCAATACAAAATGCCGCTTTAATTCCGCTTATGGTTATGATACTATCGGTTATCTTTGCGATAAATTGCCTTTCATAAATATTTTCTTCATCGCATAATACAATACCATATACTTGATTAATAATTTCTAAGTTCTTAAGAATATTAACTCTCTTTGTGTATTCTTCAAAATCTTCACGCAAGTAGCGTTGTGCTTGAGCCATTTCTGCCCCTAACTTTTGTAAACGCGACAAAACGTTGAATGTTCGATAAGATGTTCGGTACATTAAATTACTCGTATCAACAATGATTCCCATCAACATATAGGAAGCTTCAATCGGTGATATATCTACTTCTTCTTTTATAAAATCAAGCATTTCCAGAATTAGTTCTATTGTTGATGAAGCAGAGGGTTGACTGTATAAAAATTTATAATTATCAATCGCTGCATTATTACGACGATGATGGTCTATAATCGCTATTTGTTTTGCCTTTTTATAAATTTTTTCACTCATTAATAAATGTTGATATTGACAATCAGCGATGATTAATAAAGTATTATCTTTCATTAGGGAAAGAATTTCTTTCGATGTTTTCATATAATCGAGAAGATGAACGTGCTCCGTTTTAATTTCTTCATATACGATCTTGATTGTTTGATCAACAAGTTCCTCATCAAAAACAATAAACGCTTGTTTATCTTGTGTATCAACAATTTTTGCCAGGGCTAAACAAGAACTAAACGCATCTGCATCCATTCCTTCATGACTCATAATAACGACATTGTCCGTTTTATTAATAAGTTCTAATAAATCTTCTGTCTTTACCCTAACATAGATTGGAGACCTGTTTTCTATTCCACTCGTTCTTCCACCATAATAATTTACTTGTCCATAATCATAAACTACCGCTTGATTACCACCACGCCCCATAGCCAGTTCAAGTTGTTCTTCCGCAAGTCTAACCAATTCGGTAATTTCTGCTTCTTTAGAGGCTAATCCAATTGAAGCAGAAATTCGTAAATTTTGGCGTAAGCAATATTCTTGAATTTCATCCAACACTTTAAATTTTTCTTCTATAATCTGCTCTAACTGCAATCTATTCATTAATAGTAAATATTGCTCTTCACTATAGCCACGCAGATAGATATTATAGCGACTACTCCAGTTAACCAAAATACCCATGATATTTCCTATTTGTTTGGTTTTTTCTTGAGCATCGTAGGTGCTTAATGCTTGATCTAAATTATCAAGATTGATAATTCCTACAACTTGCATTCTCTCATAATATTTATTTTCTAGTGAATTCAAATTAGTTGTATCGAGCATATATAAAATATTATCCTCACGTAAAACCGAACAACTGAAAACTCGATTGTAAATCATGATTTCAAATTCATTAGAAAGTAAAATTTTATTGTGTAGATCATTATTAATAATCGAAATTCTGCGCTCTACTAGTTGGCTACGAAAAATTTTCTTTGCATAAGGATTGGCCCATTGAACCACTTTCTTATCATCATAAACAATAATTCCTATTGGCATTTTATTGAAGGCATTCTCTCCAGCAAGTTTTACTTTATAAGATATGGTATTCCACAATTTTAATCTGTTTTCCAACCATTCGATTTTTTTAGTATAATCATAGAGAGCAAAATCAGAAAATACCATGGTTAATAAGTAACCAAAGAAAAAAATTGCTCCATAAGTTAGCCATCGATTTACTTCTTCAAATATAAATGTATATAGCAAAAAAATTATTGTTAATACCAACAAACTATATATTATATATTTTCTTTTTCTTGTTTTTCTCATGATACTCACCTTTATATCGATATTATAACACAAAAAAAATAAAAATAGAAATAGTTAATACCATATCTTATTATTTTTTTGTTTCGTTTCTAATAAAAAAACCATAGCTTTGCTATGGTCGAATACTATTCTCTTACGAAAGGTAATAAAGCCATGTGGCGTGCTCTTTTAATTGCAACAGCCAATTCTCTTTGATAAATTGCTTTGGTACCAGTTACACGACGAGGAAGAATTTTCCCGCGGTCAGAAACGAATCTTCTTAATAATTCATAATCTGTCCAATCAATTTTTTGTACTTTATTATCCGTAAAATAACAGCTTTTTTTTCTTCTTGCTCGAAAACCTGCCATTTTGTAACCTCCTATTTAAAATGGTAAATCATCATCAGAAACACCATAAGTGCTCTTGATATCTTTAAATGGATCTTCCGTTGATTGTTCTTTGGTTTTAGGAACATCAGGAATATCATATTGACTTACATCACCATATCCACTACTATATCCATCATTTCTTGCTCCCTTTGGTTCTAAGAAGTGAATGGAATCACAAATAACTTCAGTAATGTAGCGTTTTACACCACCATTATCTTCATATGTTCGCACTTGAAGTTGACCTTCAACTCCGATTTGACTTCCTTTACGCATGAATTTAGCTAAATTTTCAGCTTGAGCTCTCCAAACAACACAATTGATGAAATCTGCCTGCCTTTCGCCACTTTTATTCGTAAACTGACGATTTACCGCTAAAACAAATTGTACAACAGGAATATCATTCGGAGTATATTTTAACTCAGGATCTTTAACTAATCTACCAACAAGAATTACTCTATTCATATTCCCTCCTTTTACTCTTTAACAAGAATATGTCTAATAATATCTTCTTTTATGTTACATATACGATTAAATTCATCTACTGCTTCTGTTGTTGCTTCCACTTTAAATTTTACATAGTAACCTTTTTTAAAGTCATCAATTTCATAAGCAAGTTCTTTAATGCCCCATTCATTAACTTCAAGCACCTTACTATCTCTAGTAGTAAATATCTCTGAAATTTCAGAAATAATTGCTTTAATAGCACTTTCTTCTAATGTTGGGCGAATAATATACATACCTGTGTATTCTTTCATTCTTCGCACCTCCTTTTGGTCTTATGGCTCTTTTATAAAAAGAGCAAGGATGAGTTGTTTCTCATTCGAGTTATTATACTATAAAACGAGATAAAAGTAAAGTTTTTTTTGAAACAATTAAAAAAAGGCTTAGAATCATTTTCTAAACCTCTAGTTTTTAATAATCCTCAATTTTACTAAAACCAATGATATTAATTTCATCATCGGATAAATTGCTTGTAACATTACAATGAATACTAACCAATCCAC